>JABFXM010000147.1 GCA_013361745.1 Gemmatimonadaceae bacterium
TCCCGGTGATCGGCGAGAACGTCGACGACGTCGTCGGGGTCGTCTACCTCAAGGACCTCATCCGCCGGACGCAGGGAACGATGGACCCGAAGAACGGGCCGCGGGTCGAGGAGATCATGCGGCCGCCGACGTTCGTGCCCGAGTCCAAGCCGGTCGACGAACTGCTGCGCGACATGCAGGCGCAGCGCAACCACATCGCGATCGTCGTCGACGAGTACGGCGGCTTCGCCGGGCTGGTGACGATCGAGGACATCCTCGAGGAGATCGTCGGCGAGATCCGCGACGAGCACGACGAGGAGGACGCGGAGCTCGAGCGGCAGGGAAACGATCGCTTCTGGGTCTCGGGCAGGCTCTCGCTCGACGAGCTCTCGGAGGCGACGCGTCACGACTTCCGCGAGGAGGACGTGACGACCGTCGGCGGGCTCGTATACGCGCGCCTCGGCCGCGTCCCGCGCTCCGGAGAGTCGTTCATGCTCGACGGATTCCGTGTCGTGGTCGAGCGCGTCGTCCGGCGGCGCATCGTCCGCGTGTACTTCGAGCGCCACGCCGCGCCGGTGCGGACGTCCGGCGGCACGCGAGCGGAGCCGGCCGAATGAACACGCCCTCGCCGACGCTCGTCCTGCTCGTCGCCGTGGTCGTCGTCGCGTGGCTCACCGCGGCGTCGATCGCGGTGCGCTCGGCGAGCCGCATCTGGCTCCGGCACTGGATCGAGCACCGGCCGGCGGGCTTCGACGTCGCCGAGCAGTATCTCGAGCGCCCGACGCGTCTGATCCTCGCCGCCGCCGCCGCGAACGCGCTGGTGACCGTCCTCGCCGGCGCGATCGTCACGGCCTGGGCGCCGCGCGGCCCGGCTTCCGCGGCGTACATCGTCGTCGCCGTGCTCTTCCTCCTCATCTTCGGGAAGATCATCCCGCGCGCCGTCGCGCGACGCTGGCCGGCGCGACTCATCCCGATCCTCCTGCCGCCGTTGCGCATCGTCGAGATCACGCTGACGCCGCTGATCGCGCTCAGCCGCTGGGTGGAGCGATTCGCGGCGCGTGAAGAGCGCGCGATCGATCACACGCACGATGGGCGCGACGGCATCGAGGATCTGCTGCGGGAGGGGGAGCTCGAGGGCGTGGGGGCACGCGACGAGATCGCGATCATCACCGGCGTCGTCCGCTTCGGCGAGAAGACGCTCCGCGACGTGATGACGCCGCGCGCCCAGATCTTCGCGCTCGACGAGTCGCTCAGCCCAGGCGAGCTCGCGCGCCGGATCGCCGACTCCGCGTACAGCCGCGTGCCGATCACGCGCCACGACTCGCTCGACGAGATCATCGGGATGGTGCACGCCTTCGACATCCTTCGGGCGGACGGCGAGCGGCCGACCCTGCGCCCCGTTCCCGACGCGCCCGCCGACACGCGCTGCGACGACCTGCTTTACCGGATGCTCCGGGCCAGTGCGCACCTCGCGGTCGTGCGCGAGCCCGACGGCTGCACCGCCGGAATCGTCACCCTCGAGGATCTACTCGAGGAGCTCGTCGGCGACATCCGCGACGAGCACGACGACGTCGGCCCCGCCACTCGCACCGCGAGCACTCCGTGACCTCTCCTGCTTCGCCCGCGGCGCTCACCGCCGCGCACGAGCGCCTGCTGGCCGACTTCGACGCGGGGAAGCCGGCCGCGCTGGCGCGCGTCGTCAGCATCGTCGAGAACCGCCGCGCCGGCTTCGAGGCGATCCTCTCGACGCTGCACCCGAAGCTCGGCCGCGCCTGGCGCGTCGGGCTCACCGGCCCGCCGGGCGCGGGGAAGAGCACCCTCACCATGCGACTCACCAGCGCCTATCGCGAGGCAGGGAAGCTCGTCGGCGTCGTCGACGTCGATCCGACGTCGCCCTTCACCGGCGGTGCGCTGCTCGGCGACCGGATTCGCATGGAATCCGTCGCGCTCGATCCCGGGGTCTTCATCCGCTCGATGGCGACGCGCGGATCGTTAGGCGGTCTCGCCGCGGCGACACGCGAGGTCGCCGACGTCCTCGACGCCTTCGGGATCGACGTCATCCTCATCGAGACCGTCGGCGTCGGCCAGACGGAGCTCGACATCGCGCGGACCGCGGACACCTCGGTCGTGGTGCTCGTGCCGGAATCCGGCGACTCGATCCAGACGCTTAAGGCGGGATTGATGGAGATCGCCGACATCTACGTCGTGAACAAGGCCGACCGCCCTGGCGCCGATCGCCTTCGCAACGAGCTGGAGCTGATGCTCGGACTTCGCGGCGGGAGCTCGTTGCGCGACGTCCCCGCGCACCATGGCGTCGATCTCCGCTCGCTCGCGACGCGGGAAGAGAAGCGCGCGCTCAACCCCGCCCGCGCGGCGCGTGAGGCGGCGCGGGACGAGGAGGCGTCGCAGTGGACACCTCCGGTGCTTCGCACCGTCGCCGCGCAGGGCGAGGGCGTGAGCGAGCTGCTCGAGGCGATCCAGCGCCACATGCGCTTCCTCGAGCGGACGGGCGAGCTGCGGACGCGCCGCGTGCGGCGTCTCCGCGAGCGCGTGATCGAAGTCGCGGAACGATTGCTGCGCGGTCGCCTCTGGGGTGACGAGGGAACACAGCGTGCATTGGAGGCGGCTCTCCCCGCGCTCGAGCGAGGCGAGACGACGCCCTTCGCGACCGCGGAATCGCTGCTCGCGAACGCCGCGCCGGTGGTCTCCGGTAGCTCCGCCCGCTAAATTCCAGAGAGCGCATCGTGACTCGCCTCACCGAGGAGAATGCATGACCTCCATTTCGAATCCGCCGGGCACGCGGGCTGAAGAGCGGGCCGAGCTCGAGCGCCTTCGCGCCGAGGTCGCCGCGTGGCGGGCGCGCTACGAGCGCGGCCAGCTTCGCGACATCGCCTTCACCAACTCGGCGCGCGAGGTCGCGCCTCTCTACACCCAGCTCGACGTCGCGCACGACACCGCCGACGAAGGGCTGCCCGGCGCCTATCCGTACACGCGCGGCATCCACCCGACCGGCTATCGCGGCAAGCTCTGGACGATGCGCCAGTTTGCCGGCTTCGGCACCGCGGTCGAGACGAACGCACGGTACAAGTTCCTCCTCTCGCAGGGGCAGACGGGGCTCTCCGTCGCCTTCGACTTCCCGACGCTGATGGGCTACGACAGCGACCATCCCCGCTCCGAGGGCGAGGTGGGGAAGTGCGGCGTCGCGATCTCGAGCCTCGAGGACATGGAGACCCTCTTCGACGGGATCCCGCTCGACAAGGTCTCGACCTCGATGACGATCAACGGCCCGGCGATCATCCTCTGGGCGTTCTACATCGCCGCGGCAGAGAAGCAGGGAGTGTCGTCGGAGAAGCTGCGCGGCACGATCCAGAACGACATCCTCAAGGAATACATGGCGCAGCACGCATGGGTCTATCCCATCGAGCCGGCGCTGCGACTCATCGTCGATTGCTTCGAGTGGGGCGCGCCGCACGCGCCGCTCTGGAACACGATCTCGATCTCCGGCTACCACATCCGCGAGGCGGGAGCGACCGCCGCGCAGGAGCTTGCGTTCACCCTCGCCAACGGCTTCACCTACGTCGAACGCGGGATCGACCGCGGCCTGAACGTCGACGATTTCGCCGGACGGCTCTCCTTCTTCTGGGACGTCCACAACGACTTCTTCGAGGAGATCGCGAAGATGCGCGCCGGCCGCCGGATCTGGGCGCGCCGCCTGAAGGAGAAGTACGGCGCGAAGGACCCGCGATCGATGATCCTCCGCTTCCACTCGCAGACGGCGGGCGTCACCCTCACCGCGCAGCAGCCCGTGAACAACGTCGTCCGCGTCGCCTACCAGGCCATGGCGGCGGTCCTCGGCGGCACGCAGTCCCTGCACACGAACTCGATGGACGAGACCCTCGCGCTTCCGACGGAGTACGCCGTGCAGGTCGCGCTCCGCACGCAGCAGATCCTCGCCTACGAGACCGGCGTGCCTAACGTCATCGATCCGCTCGGCGGCTCGTACTACATCGAGGCCCTCACCGATCAGATGGAGGCGGACGCCGAGCGCATCTTCGCCGACATCGAGGAGCAGGGCGGCGTGGTGCGCGGGATCGAGAACGGCTGGTTCCAGCGCAAGATCGCCGAGTCGGCGGCGCGCCAGCAGTGGGAGATCGAGCAGCATCGCCACGTCATCGTCGGCGTCAACGAGTTCGTCACCGAGGAGCCGGAGCTGAGCATCCCGCTGCTCAAGGTCGGCGCCGACGCGGAGCGGGACCAGAAGGCGAAGATGGCCGCGCTCCGCGCCCGGCGCGACGGGGCGGAGTGCACGCGTCGTCTGGAGGCGCTGCGCGCCGCCGCGCGCTCGAAGACGAACGTGATGCCGGCGCTGCTCGAGTGCGCGCGTGCGTACTGCACCCTCTACGAGATCCGCGCCGCGATGGAAGACGTCTTCGGCGCGTACCGCGAGCCGGTCTTCTTCTGAGCCCTCGCGAGACGGCGCCGACAGCGCCCGCGCCAGCGGGCGACTGGTGGACGGACTACTTCGACGCGCAGTATCTCCTCGAGTACGAGCCGCTCTTCACCCTCGAGCGCGATCGGCACGAAGCGGCGCGGTTGCTCGAGCTGCTCGAGCTCCCCGCCGGCTCACGGGTCCTCGACGTCCCCTGTGGCCAGGGGCGCCATGCGCATCTCCTTGCCGAAGCGGGCTTCGACGTCGACGGCCTCGATTACTCCGCCGATCTGCTGGCGCTCGCGAAGCGCCGCGGCACCGGTCCGCGGCTACGGTATACGCGCGGCGACATGCGGCGGCTTCCCGCACGCTGGACGCGGCGCTTCGACGCGATCGTCAACCTCTTCACCTCCTTCGGATTCTTCGCCGACCCCGCGGACGACGCGCGCGTGATCGAGGAGTTCGCGCGCGTCCTCAGGCCGGGCGGAGTGCTCGTCTGGCATGGCGGCAGTCGCGACGGCGTGATGGCGCGCTTCCTCGCGCGCGACTGGTGGCAGACGCGCGACGGTACGATCGTCGCCCACGAGCGCTCCTTCGATCCGCTGTCGGGCACCCTGAGCATCCGCAGCGTATGGCGCGGAAAGCGACGCTCCGGTGAGCGCGCGCACCGCATCCGCCTCTACACCCCGACACGCCTCGCCGAGCTCTGTGCCGCGGCGGGGCTGATCGTCGAGCAGGCGTTCGACGGGTTCACCGATCGTCCGCTGCGCCGCCGATCGAGCGAGATGTTGCTGCTCGCGCGCAAGGATCCGTTGCCGCGCCGCCGAGTGCGGCGGTAGCTTTACCTCGGCGACGGGCCCGGTTCTGTTCTGCCGCCGTGCCGCGCGCACGTCGCTCGTCGCTCTTCAATCATCGCTCATCGCCGTTCCGTGACACGTCCTATCCGAGTTCTCATCGCCAAGCCCGGCCTCGACGGCCATGACCGTGGCGCGAAGGTCGTCGCCGCCGCGCTGCGCGACGCGGGGATGGAAGTGATCTACACCGGCCTCCATCAGACGCCGGAGATGATCGCCACCGCGGCGATCCAGGAGGACGTCGACGTCGTCGGCCTGTCGATCCTCAGCGGCGCGCACATGACGCTCTTCCCCCGCGTGCGCGAGCTGCTGCGCGAGCATGGCCGCGACGACATCCTCCTCACCGGCGGCGGCATCCTCCCGAAGGAGGACATCGACGAGCTGCAGAAGCTGGGAGTGGGGAAGCTCTTCGGCCCCGGAACGCCAACCACCGACCTGATCGACTACATCAAGGAGTGGTTCGTCGAGCGCGAGCGTCAGGAAGCCTGACGTGAGCTCGCGTCTGCGGCAGCTCGCGGGGGAGGTCCGCGAGCTCGAGGCTCGCCTCCGCGATGGCGGAGGCGCCGACAAGATCGAGCGCCAGCACTCGCAGGGAAAGCTCACCGCGCGCGAGCGCATCGCGAAGCTCTGCGATACCGGCGCCCGCTTCATCGAGGTCGGG
>JABFXM010000331.1 GCA_013361745.1 Gemmatimonadaceae bacterium
CCATTGGAAAGAGCGGGGCGGGGAGCGAGATACTGCGGCGCCGGGGGCGGGGGGCGGGAAACTGCCTGTAAGGATTGAGGCCGACGCGCGGCGCCTGTGGCGCCGCTGTCGGCCTCTTTATTCGATGGCACGGGGTCGGGGGTTTGGCGCGGGCCGAGCCGGAACTCGTCAGCGGGTTGGCATCGCGTGATTCCCGGGGGAGAACAGCCGAGTCGCTGAGGCTCGTGAGAACCGCAATGCCTTCAGGCAGTTCTCAAGACTCTCAGAGCCTCGGCCATCTCCCTGCTGATCGCGCGAGGCTCGAATGCCCGCGAGGCCCCACGCGACCCACGACGGAAACGGCGCCGAGCCACCAGCCCCGCCTCTCGCCCCCCGCCCCGCGGTATCCCGCTCCCCGCGCCGCTCCTTCCAACGGCACCCGCCCCGTCGTTTCGAAACTCCTGCCCCACCCTGCCTAACGGCCGCGCCGCCGGAGCTCGACGAGAAGACATTTGTCCTGCACGACGTCGATTCCCGCCGCGGTGAGCTGCGACGCGAAGGTGTCGTCGCGGATGCCGAGCTGGAGCCAGGCCGAGCGCGGTCGCTTGGCGAGGATGTCGTCGAGATGCATCGCGAGGTCCTTCGGGCGGCGGAAGACGTTCACCATGTCGATCGCGCCCGGTACTTCGACGAGCTTGCGGTACACCGCCTCGCCCAGGATCTCCTTCACCTCCGGATAGTAGACCGGAACCGGGACGATCTCGTAGCCGGATCGCTGCGCGTACTCGGGGACGTAGTACGCGGGCTGCATCGTCTCCGCGATCTTGATCCCGAGCACCGCGATGCGATGCGTCCGCTCGAGCAGCGCGCCGATGTCCTCGTCGCTCTCGAGAACTCTGCCGGGGGAAGTGGTGGTTGTCATGCGTGGCGAGTGATGCGAAGAATGGGCCGGGGCGCCTCACGGCGTCCGTCCGCCTGACAGCGGCGCGTCAGGAGAGTTAGCTTACCCTCCACCGCCGGCGCCGGCACGAGGCGACGGCCGAACTTCACGGAGATCGCACGACATGCGGATGCTTGTTCTCGGGGCGGGGCTGCAAGGCTCGGCCTGCGCGTATGACCTGCTGCAGAATCCCGAAGTGAAGGAAGTCCGGCTCGCCGACCTCAAGGTCGAGCACCTCGCCCCCTTTCTCGCGCCATACTCCGGGAAGCGTCTCCTGCCGACGCACGTCGACGTGCGCGACCGCGACGCGGTGCGCGCCGTGATGCGCGAGAGCGACGCGGTGATGAGTGCGATTCCCTACTACTTCAACCTCCAGCTGGCGACGATCGCCGCCGAGGTGGGCGTGCACTTCTGCGATCTCGGCGGGAACACCGAGATCGTCTTCAAGCAGAAGGAGCTCGACGCGCAGGCGAAGGCGAAGAACGTGACGATCGTCCCCGACTGCGGGCTCGCGCCGGGGATGGTGAACATCCTCGCGCAGTACGGGATCGACCAGCTCGACAAGACGAGCGCGGTGCGCATCTACGTCGGCGGGCTGCCGCAGAACCCCGAGCCCCCGTTGAACTACCAGATCGTCTATTCCCTCGAGGGAGTGCTCGACTACTACACGACGCTGTCGTGGGTGGTGCGCGACGGGAAGCCGACGCAGGTGAAGGCGCTCTCCGAGCGGGTGCCGGTGAAGTTTCCCGCGCCCCTCGGCGAGCTCGAGGCCTTTCACACCGCCGGCGGACTCTCGACGATGGCGTGGCGCTACCAGGGCAAGATCCCGACGATGGAGTACAAGACGCTGCGCTACCCCGGCCACGCGGCGATCATGGAGACGATCCGCGACCTCGGTCTGCTCGACCTCGAGCCGGTGGACGTGAAGGGAATGAAGGTCGCCCCGCGCGACCTCTTCATCGCGACGGTGGGTCCGCGCCTCACGAAGCCGACGGGAAAGGATCTCGTCGCTCTCCGCGTGACCGTCGAGGGCAGGAAGGACGGCAAGTCGAAGAAGATCAACTTCGAGCTCGTCGACCATTACGACGAGCAGCACAAGATCAGCGCGATGATGCGGACGACGGGTTACTCGCTCTCGATCACCGGCCAGATGCAGGTGCGCGGCGAGGTGCAGCCGCCGGGCGTGCACACCCCGGACGAATGCATGCCGGCGCGGAAGTACATCGACGAGCTGGCGAAGCGCGGGATCGCCATCCGCGAATCCGTCGCCTGAGACGCCCGACGCGACCGAGCATGCGTCGGATGACCCTGGGCGGACTGCTCGCGGCGCTCATGGCGTCGACGGCTGTCGCAGGCTGTGCGAGCGGCGCGAGCCGCGGCACGGGGCCGTCATCGCGCATCCCCGACATCGCCGCCTATCCGCCGCTGCCTAACGACGCGCCGCCGGGCGCGTCGAGCGCCGCGCTCGCGGCGGCGGCGTCGATCGGGCGCGGGGTGAACTTCGGCAACATGCTCGAGGCGCCCACCGAGGGCGCCTGGGGAATCCGCGTCACCGACGAATTCATCGACGAGGCCGCGGCGGCGGGATTCGCGTCGGTCAGGCTGCCGGTACGCTGGAGCAACCACGCGAGCGTGGACCCGCCCTACACGATCGACCCCGCGTTCCTCGCGCACGTCGACTCGATCGTCGACAAGCTGCTCGCGAAGAATCTCGTCGTCGTGCTGAACATGCATCACTACCGCCAGCTCGACGGCGACCGGCTCGACGCGGGCGAGGCCGCCGTCGACGCGCGGGCGGTGGACGTGCGCTTCGTGATGCTCTGGCAGCAGATCGCGGCGCGCTTCGCCGGGAAGAGCGCGCGGCTCCTCTTCGAGCCGTACAACGAGCCGCACGGCCGGCTGAACGGCGAGCCGTGGAACGTGCTCGTCGCGCGGACGCTGGGCGTCATCCGGAAGACGAACCCGACGCGCGTCGTCGTCATCGGGCCGACGAGCTGGAACTCGGCGAGCGACCTCGCGCTGCTGAAGATGCCGAACGACGCGAACCTCGTCGCGACGATCCACGACTACAACCCGTTCACCTTCACGCATCAGGGCGCGGAGTGGGTGAATCCCGTCCTGCCGACGGGCGTCACCTGCTGCAGCGCGGCGCAGGTCGCCGAGATGACGCAGCCTCTCGACGCCGCGAAGCGCTGGTCGGACGCGCACCACTATCCCGTGTACGTCGGCGAGTTCGGCGCCTACAGCAAGGCGGACGAGGCGTCGCGCGTGACCTTCGACCGCACGATGCGCGCGGCGATGGAATCGCGCGGGATGACGTGGACGTACTGGGAGTTCGCGGCGGGATTCGGGGTGTACGATCCGGCGGCGCACGCGTTCAGACAGAATCTCCTCGATTCGCTGCTCGGGCCGTAGCGCGCGCTCATTCCGGCTGCCCGCTCCGCGCGCCATGATTGGAAGCCCTCACACCCTGACCTTCCCGCCATGAACCAGCTGAAGCGCTCACTCGCGGCGTGTGCCGCCCTCGTCGTCCTCGCCGGCTGCGCCAGCGCGCCACGTCCGCTCGTCGCGCAGGCGTCGCCCGCGCCCGAGGTCCTCCTGCGTCTCGACGACGTCGGGATGAACCACTCGGTGAACATGGCCATCGAGGAGGTCGCCGCGACGAAGATGCCCTTTTCGGTCTCGGTACTCTTCGCCTGCCCGTGGTATCAGGAGGCGGTCGAGATCCTGAAGAAGAATCCGCAGGTCGCGGTCGGCGTGCACCTCGCGCTGAACTCGGAGTGGCGCAACTACCGCTGGGGTCCGGTGCTCGGCAAGGGCGGCGTCCCCTCGCTCGTCGACAGCGTCGGCTACTTCCAGTCATCGGGCGAAGGATTCCTCGCCAGCCACTACGACCTCGGCGAAGTCGAGCGCGAGCTGAGCGCGCAGGTGGAGCGCGCACTCGCGTCGGGGCTGAAGATCAGTTACGTCGACGCGCACATGGGGACGGCGCTCGCGACGCCGCAGCTCCGTGAGGTCACCGAGCGCGTCGCGAAGAAATACGGGCTCGGCATCTCGACGTATTTCGGGGAGGACTACTTCACCCTCTGGGGCGAGCCGGTCGCGGCGAAGAAGTCCGTGTTCCTGAACCATCTCGCGAACGCGAAGCGCGACACGGTGAACCTCATCGAGGTGCACGTCGCCGAGCGGACGCCGGAGATGGAGGTGATCTACGACATGAACGCGCCGGCGCAGAACGCGCCCGGCGCGGGAGTGGTCGCGCACCGGAAGGCGGAGCTCGAGACGATGCTCTCGCCGGAGCTGGCCGAGCTGATACGGACGGGGAAGATCAGGCTCGTCACGTATCGGACGATGATGGAGCGCGTGGGGACCGCGGGAATGAAGCGGCCGGCTCGCTGAGCGAAGGGGTCAGGGGTCGGGGGTCAGGGGTCGGCATGATGCAGGACGAGGGACGAGTGATCTTCACTCGTCCCTCGTCGCCGTTGCAGACCCCTGACCCCTGGTCGCCGACCCCTGCGTCAGCGCCTACTCACGCACGAAGTTCGCGAGCGTCGCGCCCACCGCGTCGATCGTGCTCTTCGCCCGCCAGCGGTCGCTGCCGTTGTAGATGAAGGAGAAGGCGAGGACCTCGCCGTCGAGCGCGGTGACGTAGCCCGCGAGGGAGATGACGGTGTTCGTCGTCCCCGTCTTCGCGTGGAGGTTGCCTTGCGCCGGCGTCGCGCGCATGCGATGACGCAGCAGCTCGCTCTCGCCCGCGACCGGCAGCGACGCGTGGAAGGTCGGGCCCCACGGCGCGTTGTGCGCGTAGCTCAGCAGGTGCACCATCGCGCGCGGCGAGACGCGGTCGAGCACCGAGAGCCCGCTCCCGTCCGCGGCGTAGACCTCGCTCGAGTCGACCCCGAGCTTGTCCTGCACGAAGCGGCGGAGCAGGCCGTTCCCGCTCTCCGCGGACCCGCTGCCGGTCGCGGCGTGCGCGGCGGCGCGGAAGAGCCACTCGGCGTAGTGGTTCACGCTCTCGCGGTTCATCACCGCGATCAGTCGCGCGAGCGGCGGCGAGGGGAAGCCGGTGACGCGCGCCGCGTTCTGTGGGGTCGTGCCGAGGCGGACCGCGCCGTCGACGACGATTCCCTGCGCGGCGAGCGCGTCGCGAAGCGCGCCGGCGCAGAAGAGCGCGGGCTCGTCGACCACGAGCTCGTAGCGACGCGGCCCCGAGCGCGAGCCGATCCAGCCGCGCGCGTTCACCGCGCCATCGGCGACGCGGCGGATCGAGAGCGAGGCGCCGCCGGAGCCCTTCACCGTGCGCACCGAGCTCGCGAGGGTGATCCCGCTCGACGACGGCTCGAAGCGCACCGTCGCGGCACCCCCGTCGTCGCTGGGCTCGACCACGACCCAGACGGTGTTCTCGTTCAGCGAGAGCGCGGACACGGGAGCGGCGTAGCTGAGGCCGAGGTAGCGCGACTGCCACCCCTCCGGAATCTTCCGCGGCTCGACGGCGCTCGCGTCGGCGACGATGTCGCCGTGCACGTGCTTCACCCCGGCGCCCGCGATGAAGCGCGCCAGCATCTCGACCGGCGCGTCGGGGTCGCCGCGGAGGAAGCGGTTCGAGAATCCCGGATCGCCCCCGCCACGCAGATAGAGGTTGCCGTTCAGCATCCCGTTCGCGCCGAGCGGGCCGTCGCGGAAGACGTCGGTGGTGAACTGGTGGTCGGGTCCGAAGCGCTCGAGCGAGAGCGCCGACGTCATCAGCTTCATCGTCGACGCGGGCTGCATCCGGTCGTCGGCGTTGCGCGAGAAGAGCGTGTCGCCGCGCGTCAGCGAGACGATGAGCACCCCCCACCGGCCGCTCCGCGCGCCGTCGCCGAACATCGTGCCGACGTCGCTCGCCAGCGCGCTCGCGCTGCGCGGCGCGCTGTAGCGCGGGATCGCCGGCTCGGCGACGCGGCGCACCCGGCGTGCTCTCGCCCGGCGTCT
>JABFXM010000410.1 GCA_013361745.1 Gemmatimonadaceae bacterium
GTGCGTCGATGGCGCTCCGCTACGTCGCGCGGCGCTACCTGGTGGCCCTCGGCTACCAGCTCGAGCGCTACGATTTTCCGACCATCGCCGACCAGCGCCGCCTCGAGGAGCACACGATGCTGACGCTGCGCGCCGGCTACCGCTTCGGCAGGACGACGAGAGCCCAGGTGGAGTGAGGCGGCTGGCGTCGGCGTGAACGGGCTGGCAGCTTTCCCGCCAACCTCCACCGACATCGATGCATCTCCTCCGCTCCGCCCTCGCCGGCGCGGCGCTCGCGCTCGCCGCCGCCCCTCTCGCCGCGCAGCCCCGCCGCTCCGCCGGCACCTCCATCCGCCCCGCGGATCTCGTCGTCGTCAACGCGACGGTCTACACCGTAGACGACTCGCGGCCCACCGCCGAGGCGATCGCGGTGCGCGACGGTCGCATCATGTTCGTCGGCTCGCGCCGCGGGGTGGATGCGATCACCGGACCGGCGACGAAGGTCGTCGACGCGCACGGCGGCACCGTCATTCCGGGGATGACCGACGCGCACGCGCACTTCATGGGGCTCGGCCAGGCGCTGCGCACCGTCGATCTGACCGGGACGACGTCGTACCAGCAGGTGATCGATCGCGTCGTCGCGCGGGCGAAGACGGTGCCGGCGGGGACCTGGATCATCGGCCGCGGCTGGGACCAGAACGACTGGGGCGACACGCGCTTCCCGACGCACGACGCGCTCTCGCGCGCGGTGCCGAACAACCCCGTGCTGCTCGAGCGCGTCGACGGCCACGCCCAGCTCGCGAACGCGAAGGCGATGCAGCTCGCCGGGATCACCGCGCAGACGCGGGACCCCGAGGGTGGGCGCCTCGAGCGCGACGCGAGCGGCGCGCCGACGGGAGTGTTCGTCGACAACGCGAACGGGCTCGTCGAGCGCGCGGTGCCCGCGCCGTCGAAGGAGGAGCTGCGCGCGCGCGCCCTCGCCGCGATCGACGAGATGCATCGCTGGGGGCTCACCGGCATCCATGACGCCGGCGAGCCGCGCGCGAACATCGAGCTCTTCGAGCAGCTCGCGAAGGAGGGAAAGCTCGAGCTGCGGACGTATGCGATGGTCGCCGACGACAGTGCCGCGCTCGACTACTACTTCGCCCGCGGTCCGCAGAGCGCGCTCTACGACGGCCGGCTCTGGATCCGCGCCGTGAAGCTCTACGCCGACGGAGCGTTAGGCAGCCGCGGCGCGGCGCTCCTCGAGCCGTACGCGGACGACCCGCACAACACCGGGCTCCTCGTCTCCCCGCCGGCGCACATCGAGGCGGTGGCGGAGCGCGCGCTGCGCGCCGGCTTCCAGGTCTGCGTCCACGCGATCGGCGACCGCGGCAATCGCGTCGTGCTCGACGCCTTCGAGCAGGCGCTGAAGGCCGCGCCCGTCGCCGACCATCGCTTCCGCATCGAGCACGCGCAGATCGTGAACTATGCCGACATCCCGCGCTTCGCCCAGCTCGACGTCATCCCCTCGATGCAGGCGGTGCATCAGACGAGCGACATGTACTGGGCCGGCTCGCGACTCGGCCCCGGGCGCGAGCTCGGCGCGTACGCCTGGCGCTCGCTCCTCAACACCGGCGTCGTGATCCCGAACGGCAGCGATTTCCCCGTCGAGGGAGTGAACCCGCTGCGCTCCTTCCACGCGGCGATCTCGCGTCAGGACGAGCACGGGTGGCCCCCGGGCGGCTGGCATCCGGAGCAGGTGATGACCCGCGAGGAAGCGCTGAAGTCGATGACCATCTGGCCCGCCTACGCATCCTTCATGGAGAAGGACGCCGGCTCGCTCACGCCGGGCAAGTACGCCGACTTCGTCATCCTCGACCGCGACATCATGACCATTGCGCCCAACGACGTGCTCGGCACCGGCGTCGTCGCGACCTACCTCGCGGGCAAAGCGGTGTACGAGCGCCGCTGAGCGCGGGCTCGCCGGCGTTCCGGCGTCGTGATGCGTCGCGGCGCGTCGCTCGTCCCTGTAAGGGAGTGCCCGACGCCGGGCACGCCGAGCGGTTATGATTCGGGTTCGTCAGCGCGTCACGTCGCTGTTTGAACCGCCCTGCCTGCGCTCCATGTTCAGCCCCTCCTCACTCGCCTTCCTCAAGCGGCTCCTCGACACACCGGGGCCTTCCGGCTACGAATCCGCGCCCGCCCGCGTCTGGCGCGACGAAGCGAAATCTTTCGGCGCGGAGGTGAGCCAGGACGTCGCCGGCAACAGCATGGCGACGATCAACCCGCAGGGCTCGCCGACGATCATGCTCGACGGCCACATCGACGAGATCGGCGTCATCGTCCAGTACATCGACGACGAGGGGTACGTCCACATCTCGCCGATCGGCGGCTGGGACCCGCAGGTGCTCGTCGCGCAGCGCATCCGCTTCGTGACGGAGACGGGCGAGGTCTTCGGCGTCGTCGGCAAGAAGCCGATCCACCTCATCAAGGCGGACGACCGGGAGAAGGCGTCGAAGATCACCGACCTCTGGGTCGACATCGGCGCGAAGAACAAGGCGGAAGCCTCGGAGCGGCTGACGGTCGGCGACCCCGGCGTGATCGACTCGCGCGCGCTGGACTTCCCGAACGGCCGTCTCGTCTCGCGCTCGATCGACGACCGCATCGGCGCCTTCGTCGTGCTCGAGGCGCTGCGCCGCTACGCGGCGAAGCCGGGGAAGGCGAAGGTCGTCGCGGTCGCGACGACGCAGGAGGAGATCGCCTGGAACGGCGGGGGCGCGCTGGTCTGTGCCGAGTGCATCGGTCCCCAGATGGCGGTCGTCGTCGACGTCACCTTCGCGACCGATCATCCGGGGATGGAGAAGAAGGAGCACGGCGAGCACCCGTTAGGCAGCGGGCCCGTGCTCTCGCGCGGCGGGCTGATCTCGCCGGTCGCCTTCCGCCTCCTCCGCGACGCGGCGGCCAGGCTGAAGATGACTCACTCGCTGCACGGCGTCGGCCGCGACACGAGCACCAACGCCGACGCGATCGCGATCGCGCGCGAGGGCGTCGCGACGGCACTGCTCTCGATCCCGAACCGCTACATGCACTCCCCGAACGAGATGATCGACCTCGCCGACGTCGACGCAGCCGCGGAGCTGCTGGCGGAGACGTGCCGATCGGTCGATGGCTCGGTCGATTTCACTGATCGGTAGGCCGAGGCGGGAAACGACGGGGCGGGAAGAAACGGGGCGGGTGCCATTGGAAGGAGCGGGGCGGGGAGCGGGATACCGCAGGGCGGGGCGCAAGGCGCGGGACTGGTGGCTCGGCGGCGCTTCCTTCGTGGGTCGCGTCGGGGCTCGACGGGCATTCGCGCATTGCGCGGTTGGCAGGGAGATGGCCGAGGCTCTGAGAGTCTCGAGAACGGCCTGGAGGCATTGCGGTTCTCACGAGCCTCGGCACCTCGGCTGTTCTCCCCCGCGAACCGCGCGATAGTGGCCGACTGACGAACCCCACGCGACCCGCGACCAGCCCGACCGGAGTCATCGAATCAACAGAGGCCGACTGCGGCGCCAGAGGCGCCGCGCGTCGGCCTCGATCATTATAGGTTGTTTCCCGCCCTCCGCCCCCCGCGCCGCGGTATCCCGCTCCCCGCCCCGCCCTCTCCAATGGCACCCGCCCCGCAGTTTCACCGGCTCCCGCTCCTCCTCGCCTCGCTCCTCCCCGCGACGCTCCACGCCCAGCCGACAACCTTCGTTCGCGTCAATCAGCTCGGTTACCTCCCCGACGGCGTGAAGGTCGCCGTGGTCTGCGCGCTCTCTCCCCAGCCCATCGCGACCTTCACCGTCGAGGACAGCACGGGGCGGGTCGTCTTCGGACCGCGGCGCGCGAAAGCGACTGGCGCCTTCGCGGGCTGCGAGAGCACGGCACGCCTCGACTTCAGCGCGTTGAAGAAGCCCGGACGCTATCGCGTCGTCGCCGGGGATGCTCGGTCGCCGGACTTTCCGATCGGGAGCGCGGTGTATGCCGGTACCGCGGACACGCTGCTCTACTACATGCGGCAGCAGCGCTCGGGGTTCAATCCTTTCTTCCGCGACTCCGTCCATCGCCACGACGGGATCCTCGTCGATGATTCGGCGCACGCTGGACGCTTCATACCGACGAGCGGCGGCTGGGCCGACGCCTCCGACTACCTGCAGTACGTCGCGACCTCGGCGACCGCGGCGACTTCGCTCATGCTCGCCTGGCGCGATCATCCCCGCGCCTTCGCCGACGCCTTCGACGCGCGCGGGCTTCCCGGATCGAACGGCATCCCCGACGTCGCCGACGAGGCTCGTCACGGGCTCGAGTGGCTCCTCCGCATGTACGACGACGGTGCGCCGATGCTCAACCAGCTCGGCGACGACCGCGATCACACCTTCCTCGACCTGCCGACGACCGATAGCTCGGACTACGGCTGGGGGAAGGGCAAGGAGCGTCCCCTCTATCCGTGCACGGGCCGGCCACAGGGTCTGTTCAAGTACAGGAACCGCTCGACGGGGATGGCGTCGACCGCGGGCAAGTACGCCGCAGTCTTCGCGTTAGGCGCGAAGCTCTTCGCGTCGCGCGATTCGCTCTTCGCCGACTCGCTCCGCCAGCGCGCCCGCGCCGCGTACGAGATCGGCCGCGCCTCGCCCGGCGTCTGCCAGACGGCGCCGGGGAAGGCGCCCTACTTCTACGAGGAAGCCAACTGGGCGGACGACATGGAGCTCGCCGCGGCGGAGCTGCATCTGCTGACGCGCGACGCGCGCTACCTCCGCGAGGGCGTCGAGTACGCGCGCCAGGAGCCGGTCACGCCGTGGATGGGCGCCGACACGGCGCGTCACTACGAGTTCTATCCCTGGCACAACGCCGGTCACCACGAGCTCTGGCGCGCCGCGCGCACGCGCGAGAAACGTCTGCTCGCGAGCTACTATCGGCGAGGGCTCGACGCGGTCGTCGCCCGCGCCAGCAACGGCTTCCGCATCGGCGTCCCCTTCATCTGGTGCTCGAACGATCTCGTCACCTCCTTCGCGACCCAGGCGCATCTCTATCGCGTGATGACCGGCGACACGCGCTACGCGGAGTACGAGGCCGCCGCCATCGACTGGCTCTTCGGCACGAACCCGTGGGGAACGTCGATGGTGATCGGCCTGCCCTGGAGCGGACGCTGGCCGCGCGACCCGCACTCGGTGATCTCATCGCAGCTCCACGTCCCCATCCTCGGCGGCCTCGTCGACGGCCCCGTGAAGCGCTCCATCTTCCAGAACCTCCAGTACATCCGCCTCACGCACGACGATTCGCTCGCCCAGTTCAACCGCGGCGCGGTGGTCTATCACGACGACTGGGGAGACTACTCCACCAACGAACCGATCATGGACGGAACGGCGAGTCTCGCGTACCTGTTGGCGGCGTTGTCGGTGGGGCGGGACCGGTGAAACTGCGGGGCGGGAGCTTGCGAGACTGCGGGGCCGGTTCCGTTGAAAGAGCGGGGCGGGGCGTGGGATACCGCGGGGCCGGGCGCGAGGGGCGGGACTGCCGGCTGACCGTCGCTTCGTCGCGGGTCGCGTCGGCGCTCGGGGCGCATTCGGGCATCGCGCGGTTGGCAGGGAGATGGCTGAGGCTCTGAGAGTCTTGAGAACTGCCTGAAGGCGTTGCTGTTCTCACGAGCCTCAGCGACTCGGTGTCCTCTACCACTAATCGCGCGATGCCGGCCGACTGACGAACCCCCACGCGACCCGCGCCAAGACCCCCGACCCGCGCCATCGAAGCAAAAGAGGCCGACAGCGGCGCGAAAGGCGCCGCGCGTCGGCCTCAGTCCTTACAGGTCGTTTCCCGCCCCTCGCCCCCGGCGCCGCCGTATCTCGCTCCCCGCCCCGCTCTTTCAACGGAACCGGCCCCCCGCCCTTTCACCGGTCCCGCCCC
>JABFXM010000292.1 GCA_013361745.1 Gemmatimonadaceae bacterium
ACGCGGCCGCGAACGGCGGTGTCGATGAGGAAGGTCGGCGTCTGGAAGCCGTTCGCGGCGAGGAACTGCATCGCGCGCTTCTGCTGTGCCTTCGGGATCGGCGTGAAGCGCGGGCCGGGCTGGCTGCCGTACTTCTCCTGCGAGTTGACGCCGCCGACGACGTTCGCGACGTGCCCCATCTCGAGCCGCCACTGCATCAGCATGCGGTCGTAGAGCTGCGCCAGCTCGTCGAAATCCTCGGTCGGCTTGACGGTCGCGCTCTGCAGCCACGCCATCTCGCGGCGCAGGTTCTTCAGGCCTAACGTCGTCGCCTGCACCGGGTCGATGTCGCCGACGGCCTCGGTCTCCTCACCCGGGTCGGCGCCGAAGGTACCCGAGGTCGAGAAGCGCAGCCACGGCTTCGCGTCCTGCTCGCGCGCCCACTGGTCGAGCGTCGGACGCTCGGCGTCGGGGCTCGTCGCGCCGGGGATCGGTGCGTAGCCCCAGTGCGTCGCCCAGATGTCGTAGGGGCCGATCTTCGGGATGAGATCCTCGACGGGGATGCTGTCCTCGGGCTGCGCGACGTAGTTGAAGCGCGCGTAGTCCATCAGGGTCGGCGTGTGGCCCATGCGCTTGACGAAAGACTTGTTGCGGATGCTGTCGATCGGGTAGTACGAGCTCGCCTTCATGTTGTGCTGGAAGCCGAGCGTGTGGCCGACCTCGTGGGCGACGACGTACTCGAGCAGCCGCCCCATGAGGGAATCGGGGAAGGGGAAGGTGCGCGCGCGCGGGTCGAGCGCGGCGACCTGGGTGTAGTACCAGCTGCGCGCGAGGTTCTGGACGTTGTGATAGAACTGGATGTGGGCGTTGATGATCTCCCCCGAGCGCGGGTCGTGCACGTTGGGCCCGGACGCGTTCTCCGTCGTCGAGGGAAGCCAGCGGATGACCGACCAGCGCGCGTCCTCCGGGGACCAGTCGGAGTCCTTCGGCGCCTCCTTCGCGACGATCGCGTTGCGGAAGCCGGCCGCTTCGAACGCCGGCTGCCAGTCCTCGACGCCCTTGATCAGCCAGGGCACCCACTGCTTCGGCGTCGCGGGATCGATGTAGTAGACGATCTGCTTCACCGGCTCGGAGACCGCCGCGTTCGGGTCCTTCTTCTCGAGGCGGTAGCGGGTGATGAAGCAGCGATCGTTGACGCGCTGGTCGGGGCGGCTGTAGTCGGTCATCGTCACCGAGAAGTAGCCGACGCGGTTGTCGCAGAGCCGCGCCATCATCGGCACTTCGGGAAGCTTGTGGATGCTGTACGACATCACCACCGTCGCCGACGGCGCGCTGGTGCCGTTCTGCCCGAATCCTCCGCGCGGCTGCGGGAAGGCGCCGCCCTGCCCCGGCTGCGCCGGCGGATTGTTGAAGGTGAGCGTCGACTCGACGATGACGTTGTCGGGGAAGGCGACCGCGCGCTCGATCCAGGAGCGGGTCACGTCGAGCTGCGCGCGGGGGGAGATGCGCTGCGCGGGAGACATCTCGGTCGGCACCTGCGTGAAGAGGCGCGTCACGTCGATGACCATCGAGCTGTCGGGGCCGTACGCCTCGACGTTGAAGACGCCGATGATCGGATTGACGTTCGCCGCCTGCACCGCACCGACGACGGGATTCGTCGTGTCGCTCGCCGTCACCTCGTAGGAGACGCCGCGCAGGAGCGCGCGATTGTCGCGCCGCTCCCAGCGGATGACGCGATTGTTCAGCGCCTGCCCGCCGTAGCCGACGCCGAGCGTCGTCTTCGCGATCTCGCTGACGAGCAGCTCGTCCTTGCCGAGCTCGCGGCGCGGCACCTCGAAGAGCAGGCGCGAGCCGAGGCGATGGACCTTGATGAGCCCATCGCGCGTCTTCGCCTGCGCGGTGATGACGGCGCCATAGGGACGCGGGTTGGGATCGGGAAGTCCCGCGCCTCCAGCGCCGCCGACGCCGCGCTGCGCTTCGGGAACGGTGTCGCGAGCGCCGGCCGCGACTCGATTCGTGGCGCGCGCTCCGGTGGGAGCGGGAGTGGTGGCGGCGGGCTGCTTCGCGCAGGCGGCGACGGCGACGGCGGCGAGCGCGAGGAGTCGATGACTCTGTCGCATCGGGGAGCGAGGGTGTGGAGGGAGTTTCCGGCGGCGCCGAGCGTGTCGGGGCGGCGATGATTCTCTACGTAGCAGCGTGGGGCGGCGTTGGTAAAGACCGGAGCGACGGCCAGCAGGCAGAACGGCCCTAGTCTCATGGCAGGGCCGTTCATGGCCGGTCAGTTCTGCCTGCTGCCTCCTGGCTTCACGCGAGGTCAGTCGGTCGCGACCGCGCGCAGGAACTGCGCTTCCAGATCACCGGCGGCGAGCATCGGCACCTCGTGCGCGGCGACGTCGGTCGAAAGTGACTCCCCTTCCTCGTTGACGAAGACTCGGGTCGTGCGGGTCCCCGGAGCGACGTGGTCACCGGCTGGTGTCCGGCGGCGGTCGCTGCCGCGGCGGTCGTAGACCTGCCAGCGCCGCCCGGTGCGATCGACGAAGACGAGTCCACTGTCGTCGCTGCGCTCCGCCGCCGGGAGAGTGCGGCGGTCGCTGCCGCGCTGCCACCACTCCGTGCTCGCCGCGGTGCGGAGGATGCGCGCGAGGTTGTCGACGTCGGTCGGCAGCTCGAAGTAGGGAATGCCGCGCTGTCCGATGGCGGTCGCGAGGTCGCCGCGCGAGCCTCGTCCGGCGAAGATCGCGAGCCCCACCTTCCGCTGCGCCGCGCGCGCGAAGAAGAGATCGGAGCGCGCCGCCTCGAGGGTGTCGTCGAGGACGACGACGAAGGCGGGCCGCACCCGGTTGAGCGCGTCCTCGGGCCGCTCCTCTTCCGCCGCGAACACGGGCGTGAAACCGGCCAGCTCCACGAGCAGGCCGAGGAGCGCGAGCGCCATGCTGTCCTCGGAGAGGAGGAGGATGGTGGACTGCGGGCTCACGGCGCGCGCATCGGAGCGGGAGGAATTCGCGAGATCACGGGGACGGGCGGGTCAACAATCGGGCCGCGACGGCGGCTTCGACGTGACGGGGGGGGCGAATGGTATCCTGCGGCGCGGCGTTCTGCCGCGTCCGCTTCGTTTCGCTCACCCGCCTGACACACTCAGGCGCGCGGCAGGCAGAGCGTAAAGGTCGAGCCGACGCCGACCTCGCTCTCCACCGTCAGCTCGCCCCCCATCCCGCGCGCCAGGTCGCGACTGATCGCCAGACCGAGCCCGACTCCCTGGTCAGCGCGCGTCAGGCGCGAGTCGACCTGCACGAAGGGCTCGAAGATCACGTTCCGCTTGCTCGGCGGGATGCCACGCCCGCTGTCGGCGACGCGAATGAGCACGTCCCCGGTGTCGACGCTGCAACCCATCGTCACACGACCGCCCTCGCCCGTGAACTTGATCGCGTTCGACAGTAGGTTGAGCAGGATCTGCTGGACCTTCTCGCGGTCGGCGCGGATCGCGATCCCCGGATCGCAGGGCTCGATCTCGAGGTGCAGCCCGCGCGCCTTCGCCTGCGGCGCGACCAGCGCCTCCGCCGACGCGAACGCCTCCGCGACCGGGACGTCCGTCGGATCGTACTGCACGTTTCCGGTCTCGACGCGCGCGTAGTTCAGGACCCCGTTGATGAGGCCGAGGAGATGGCGCTCGCTCCGCTGCACGCGGCGCAGCGCCTCGCGCTGCGCTTCGGTGACGGGGCCATGGATGCCGAGCTCGATCAGCTCCGCGTAGCCGGCGATCGCGTTGAGCGGGGTGCGCAGCTCGTGCGACATCACGGCGAGAAACTCGCTCTTGGCGCGGCTGGCCGCCTCCGCCTCGGCGCGTGCCTCCTCCGCCTCGGCGCGCGCGTCGCGAAGCGCGGCGAGGTTGTCGCGCACGTCGTACTGGCGCTGCCGCGCGCGAAGCGCCGAGCGGACGACGGTGACGAGCGTCGCGACGCGCACCGGCCGCTCGAGGAGGGTGACGTTGCCGCGTCGCGCCACGCTGTCGACCGCGCCGGCGATGGAGCGCGAGAGCTCGCCCTCCCCGGTGAGGACGATGACCGGCACGTCGGACCACGCCGGCTGCGCCTCGAGCGCCGCGAGCAGCTCGTCGCGCGGCGCGGGCTGGAGCGCCTCCTCGGCGACGATGATCGCGCCGACGTCATCGTCGGCGAGCGCCGCGCAGAGGGCGCGCATGTCGGAGAACATCGCCGCCTCGATTCCCCACTGCGCGAACACCTGCGTGGCGAGCGACGCGTCGCGCCCCGTGGGCGCGAGGACCGCGACACCGGCCGCGCGCGAGACGACTCCCTCGGTCATGCGCGCTTGCCCACGTCGCCCTCCTGTTCCATGAGGGGCGCGCTCCCGCCGACGTACCGGGGGACGCCGGTGAGCACCCCGGCGAAGCCGCCGAGCGGCTCGCCCACGCGGAAGCCACCCTGCTCGACGCGGCACTCGCGGATCGTGCGCTCGTGATCGCCGCTGCGCTTCTTCACCACCGAGATCGCCTGGCGCACCGCCCCGTCGAACTCGAAGTAGCGAAGGAGCACGACGGTGTCGGCGAGATAGCTCACCTCCGCGGCCTCGTCCACCGGGGAGCCGAAGATCCCGCTCTGCACGAGCGTCATGATCGTCGTGACGCCGTGGTTCGCGAGATACGTCAGCAGCTCGTGGATCTGGACGATGAGCAGCCGCTCGGCGGGCATCGCGTGCATGTAGCCGTTCACCGAGTCGACGCAGACGAGCGAGACGCCTCGCTCCTCGACGGCGCGCACGACCTCGTTCGAGAACTCGCCCGGCGACATCTCCGTCGGCTCGACCTGACGGATCACGAGCTGGCCGCTGGTGAGGGGTCCGTCGAAGTCGAGGCCGAGCTGTCGCGCGCGGGCGAGGAAGGTGGCGCGACGCTCGTCGAACATGAACATCTGCACCTTCTCGCCGCGGGCACAGGCGGCCGCGGCGTACATCGCGCTGACGACGGTCTTTCCCGTCCCCGCGGCTCCGGTGATGAGCGCGCTGGTCCCGCGCGCGATGCCACCCCCGAGCAGCGAGTCGAGCTCCGGAGATCCGCTCTCGATCGGTCCGCCGATCTCGCGCACGCTGCCACTCGAGGCGAAGATCCGCGGATAGACCTCGACGCCGCCGGTACGGATGCGGAAGTCGTGATAACCGCCGCGGAAGCGCACCCCGCGCAGCTTCTTCACCTGCAGCCGCCGCCGTTCGGCGCCGTAGTCGGTGGGGAGCTGCTCAAGGACGACCACGCCGTGCGCGATGCTGTGCAGCTGGAGATCGGTCTCCGGCGCGGAGCGGTCATCGAGCAGGAGCACCGTGCAGCCGCGCCCGACGAAGAACTGCTTCAGCGTGAGGATCTGCCGCCGGAAGCGCAGAGGATCGCGCGCGAGGAGCCGCATCTCAGAGAGCGAGTCGAAGACGACACGAGCCGGCTTCTCGCGCTCGATCGCGGCGAGCACCGCGTCGACCGTCTGCTGTAGCTCGACCTCGGATGGATGGAAGAGGGTGTAGACCTCCTCGCTGACGACGCCCTCGATCGCCGAGAGCTCGAGGACGCTCAGGTCGTCGGTATTCCAGCCGTGCGACAGCGACGCCGCGCGCAGCTCCTCAGCGGTCTCCGAGAGGGAAACGTAGAGCCCACGCTGCCCGTCCGCCTGGCCGGCGAGGAGAAACTGCAGGGCGAGCGTGGTCTTGCCGGTACCGGGTTCGCCGTCGACGAGATACAACCGGTCCGCGGGTAGTCCACCGCCGAGAATGGCATCGAGCCCGGCGACGCCGGTGCGGGCGCGTGGTGTCGATGGTGTCGTCGGTGCCGAGCGCCTGCCGTCCTGACCGGGGTGACCGGACTGAGCCACGCGTCTATCCTGAGTTCGGGTGAAGGTCGCAACAC
>JABFXM010000160.1 GCA_013361745.1 Gemmatimonadaceae bacterium
GGCGGGTCGTGCGTTTCGTTCGAAGTTCGTCGTCGCCATCGAGCACTCCTGATCGTGGTGCCGCCTGACCGGGTGCTTCGAGGGCCGCTGATGGAGCGGAGCGTCGTCTCGACAACGAAAAACGCCCGGGCGATGGATGGCCGCCGGGCGCGTCGCGTTTTAGCACCTTGTTTTACGTGGCGGCAATAGGCGGCAAATCACCACGGTTTCGATTGTCTTTGGGCAGTCTATCCGCGGCGGCCCGGGGCGTCAAGTGGGGTGGGGTCGGTGCGGGTCGCGTCGGGGCCTGTAGCGGCGGGGAGATTGCGCGGTTTGTGTGGGGAGAACGGCGGGAGCACGACGGAAGGAGAGCGGAAGATTCTGCAGGAAAGAGCCGAGGTGTTCGATGCAAGGCTTCCGCAGTGCTTCCGCCCTGCTTCCGCTCTTCTTCCTGCCCGATCGCGCGATGTCCGGACGCGCGATACGCCTCGACGCGACCCGCACGCTGCGACCTCTGCACGACGGCGGGGCGACCCGCGCTCCGTCAGGCAGGGACGTTCGCGTCGAGGAAGGCGAGCGTCATCGCCCACGATTGCGTCGCGGCCCAGGGGTCATAACGGTCGGTCGTCTTCTGGAAGAAGGCGTGGTCGACGCCCGAGAACTCGACGTCGACGAAGCGCTTCCCCGCTTCGCGCACCGCGTCGACGACGGCGCGGTGCTGTTCGGGCGGGATCCCGCGGTCCTTCCCCGCCCAGATGAACATGTGCGCACCGGAGAGCCGCGGCGCGCGGTCGAGGAGCGCGGGCGCGATGCCACCGCCGTAGTACGAGACCGCGGCGGCGAGCGGGAGCTCGCTGTTCGCGAGATACGTCGCGCGTCCACCCATGCAGAAGCCCATCGCGGCGATGCGCTTCTGGTCGTCGTCACCCTTCGCCGTCAGCCAGCGGTGTGCGGCATGGTTGTCGGCGACCATGCGCTCGACGGTGAGCTGCCGGATCAGCGGCATCAGCGTCTTCATGTCGAGAGCATCGGTCTCGAAGCCGGGCGCGAAGCGATGGAAGAGCTCCGGCGCGAGGGCGACGAACCCCTTCGCGGCGAAGTCGGCGGCGATCTCGCGCAGCGACTCGTTCACCCCCATCGCGTCCTGGAAGACGAGGATCGCGCGGTGCGGGCCGCGGCCGGATGGACGCGCGACGAAGGCGCGCATCGAGCTGCCGTCGTCGACCGGGAGCGTGACGTATTCGGTGGAAGGCATCGTGGCGATCGGAGGTTTCGCGGTGCGTCGCGGCGAAGGAAGCTCTGGCGTGGGCACCGGACGTGCTGTCATTTCGAGCCGGACCCGCCGCCGGAGACTCGCCGATGATCCGCTCCCCGCTCGCAATCGTACTGCTCGCGACACTCGCCGTCACTCCCCTCGCCGCGCAGGACACGACGGCGACGCAGCGCACCCTCTACCGCCTCGAGGAGCAATGGGCGCAGGGCGTCGTGCACCGCGACGCCGCCGCCATCCGCCGGCTCGTCGCGCCGAAGTGGGTCTACTCCGACGAGAGCGGGATGATGAACCGCGAGCAGGGGATCGCGTCGTTCACCTCGGGGCCCGATACCGTGACGAAGGCGGGGAACGAGCAGATGCGCGCGATCGTGTACGGGAACACCGCCGTCGTCTCCTGGATCCGGACCCTGTGCGGGCGCGGCGCGAACGGTCCCTTCGACCGCCGCTATCGCTACACCGACACCTGGATGAAGCTCGGCGGACGCTGGCAGTGCATCGCGTCGCAGGACTACCTCATGCCGGCGGAGGGCGCGAGATGAGGGCAGACTTTTCAGGGGTCAGGGGCCAGGCGTTAGGCACGGCGGACACTGCAGTCGACGCCGTTCCTTCCGCCTGGCCCCTGTCCCCCCGCAAGCTCGCCGCCGCGGCCGTGCTGGCTCTCGCCGCCGCGTGCTCCAGTACCGAGCGGAGCCCCGCCACCGTGACCGGCGCGCGCATCGCCGTGCCGCGCGACGGCTCGGCCGGCGAGTGGACGATGCCGGCGGGGGACTACTCGAACTCGCGCTACAGCGAGCTCGATCAGATCACGACGTCGAACGTGAAGGGGCTGCACGTCTCGTGGGCCTTCTCGACGGGCGTGCTGCGCGGACACGAGGGGGCGCCGCTCGTCGTCGACAACACGATGTATCTCGTCACGCCCTACCCTAACGTTTCATACGCGCTCGACCTGACGCGGGAGGGACAGCCGCTCAAGTGGAAGACGCGGCCGGAGAACGCGCAGACCGCGGTCGGCATCGCCTGCTGCGACGTCGTCAACCGCGGCGCGGCATACAACGACGGCCGGATCTTCTACAACCTGCTCGACGGGCACACCGTCGCCGTGAACGTGAGCGACGGGACGATCGCCTGGCGGACGCAGATGGGCGACCTCGGCCGCGGCGAGACGATGACCATGGCGCCGATCGTGGTGAAGGGACGCGTCATCGTCGGCTCGAGCGGCGGCGAGATGGGAGTGCGCGGCTGGATCGCGGCGCTCGACGCGAAGACGGGGAAGGAAGTCTGGCGCGCGTACAACGTCGGTCCGGACGCGGAGATCAAGGCGGGGCGGCGCTACACGGCATTCTACCCGCAGAACCGCGGGCCGAACCAGGGGACGTCGAGCTGGCCCGGCGAGTCGTGGAAGGTCGGCGGCGCGACGGTCTGGGGATGGATCTCGTACGATCCGGCGCTGAACCTCATCTATCACGGCACGTCGAACCCCGGTCCGTGGAACGGCGCCGGTCGCGGCGGCGACAACAAGTGGTCGGCCTCGATCATCGCGCGCGACGCGGACACCGGCGAGATCGTGTGGGCGTTCCAGCCGACGCCGCACGACCTCTGGGACTACGACGCGGTGAACGAGAACATCCTCGTCGACCTGCCGTTAGGCGGGACGACGCGGAAGGCGCTCGTGCACTTCGACCGCAACGGCTTCGCGTACACCATCGACCGCGCGACGGGCGAGGTCATCCTCGCGAAGGCGTACGTCCCGATGAACTGGTCCACCGGGGTCGACCTGAAGACGGGGCGGCCGGTGCTCGCGCCGGACAAGATCCCCGCGCCGGGAAAGAAGCTGAGCACGATCTGCCCGAGCCTCGAGGGCGGCAAGAACCAGCAGCCCGCCGCCTTCTCCCCGCACACGGGACTGTTCTACGTCCCGACGAACAACCTCTGCATGGACTTCGAGACGCGCGACGTCAGCTACATCGCGGGGACGCCCTACATCGGCGCCAACGCGCCCGAGATCGCGGGACCGGGCGGCTATCGCGGCGAGTTCATGGCGTGGGACGCGACGACGGGCCGGAAGGTCTGGGGGATCAAGGAGCCCTTCCCCGTCTGGAGCGGCGCGCTGGCGACGAAGGGCGACGTCGTCTTCTACGGCACCCTCGACGGCTGGCTGAAGGCGGCGAACGCGCGCACCGGCGAGGTGCTCTGGAAGTTCAAGGTCGGCTCCGGCGTCGTCGGCGCGCCGATGACCTACCTCGGTCCCGACGGCAAGCAGTACGTCGCGGTGTACGCGGGCATCGGCGGCGACATGGGCCTCCTCATCGCCGGTGACGTCGCGGCCAACCTGCCCTATGACGTGCGCGAGCGCGGCAGCACGCTCCCGGACCTGGCGAAGTGGACGAGCTGGGGGGGAGAGCTGTTCGTATTTTCTCTAGGAGAGTAAGGCGAGTGAGGGGAGTAAGGGGAGTAAGGCACTGGCAGTTGCAGTCACTTACTCCCCTTACTCGCCTGACTCTCCTTACTCTCCTTCAATGGCGCGCGCTGTGCACGGTGTCGTACAGATGCTGCAGCGACTCGAACAGATCGCCGGCGCGGCGCTGATTCTCCTCGCGCTCGTCGATGTCTTTCTCACCGTGCTCTACGCCCGGCTCGGGACGGCGGTGCTCAGCACCCGGCTGTCGCGCCTCGAGTGGCGGATCTTCCGCAACGTCGCGTGGCGCTCGGGGCGGCAGCGCGGGAAGGTGCTCTCGTTCTGCGCCCCGATCATCCTCGTCTCGCTCGTCGGAGTGTGGGCAATGCTGCTCGCGGTCGGGATGGCGCTCGTCATCCATCCCGCGCTCGGCTCCGCGGTGCAGGCGACCGCGGGCGCGACCCCGCGCGATTTCATGACCGCGCTCTTCGCCGGAGGAAGCAGCCTCTCTTTCATCTCCGTCGCGAACCTCGAGCCGAAGACGGCTCCGTACAAGCTGCTCTATCTGTTCAGCTCACTCGTCGGCATGTCCGTCCTCTCGCTGACGATCACCTATCTCATGCAGCTGTACAACGGCGTGCGCGAGCGGAACACCTTCGGTCTCAAGCTCCATCTGCTCAGCGCCGAGACCAACGACGCGGTCGAGATCGTCGCCGGGATGGCGGCGCGGGGCAGATTCGACGCGACCTACAGCGCGTTCGCGGAGATCGGCGCCGAGGCGGTGAAGGTGAAGGAGTCACACCAGTTCTATCCCGTCCTCGTCTTCTTCCGATTCCGCCAGCCCTATTACGGCTGGGCCTCGGCGATCCTGCAATGCCTGGATTGCGTGACGCTGATCAAGAGCGCGCTCGACGACGAGCAGTTCGGCTGGGTGAAGGAATCGGCGGCGCTGACGCAGATCTGGCGCGCCGCGATCCTCAGCACCAAGCTGCTCGACGAAGCGGAGCGGCATCACGGCGAGGCGAAGCACGGCGAGGAGCCGGACGAGGAGACGCGCGAGCGGTGGCGGCGGCGTTATCACGCGGCGGTGCGCCGCTTGCGCGAGGCGGGGGTGAAGACGTACGCGGACGAGGCGGTGGGCGCGGAGATCTACGCATCGCTGCGCGCGGAGTGGGATCACCGCCTGCAGGTGGTGGCGCCGGCGATGGGATACACGATGAAGGAGATCGACCCCGCCGGCCACGATCCCGAGACGACCGACCGCCTCCCCGCCTTCGAGAAGCGTCTGACCGGGGTCGAATAGCCAGCGAGCGAGCCATGGAGAGCGCATGACGACCATCGAACGAATCGCGGGCGCGGCGGCCGGTCTCGTCGCGCTCCTCGCGTTAGGCGAGGCCTGTCGCGAGCTGCGGGCGACCGAGCCGCAGCAGTCCACGACGCAGCAGCCGGCGAAGACACCGGCGGTCGTCCGCGACTCGGCCAACCCCTTCGTGGCGCACCTCGAGCACATCCGTCCCGGCGAGACGCCGCCGCGCGGGACGACGATGCGCAACCCGTACGCGGGGAACGCGCAGGCGATCGCGACGGGGGCGAAGCTCTTCGTCTCCTACAACTGCGTCGACTGCCACGGCGCCGACGGGAGCGGGGCGATGGGCCCGAGCCTCGCCGACGGGCGTTGGCACTTCGGCGGCGAGGATGGCGAGGTCTACGAGTCGATCTACCAGGGACGCCCCGACGGGATGCCGGCGTGGGGCAGCACGATCGCGCCGAACCAGATCTGGATGCTGGTCGCGTACGTGAAGTCGCTCTCGGCGGGCAAGGACGTCTCCGTGGAGAACTTCAGCGGGCGGACGATCGAGCGCACGGGGCACTGAGGCGGTCGTCGCGGCGCGACGGCGGCGCAGCGCTCAGCGGGCACGCGAGTTCGGCGGGCGGCGCGAGTTCGTCTCGGACGAGAATGGGGCCGAATGTGCGGTTTCGAGCGATACCAATGCTTCACCGGCCTTCGCGCATTACTCGCAGCCAAGCACGCAGCGCCGGACTGGTGCGGCGGGGGCGTAACTCACGGCGTGGCGGTGACCTAGAGGTGGGCGAGCGTCTGGCGCGGGAGGAGAATTGGGGGCATTGTAAGCGGCGATAATTTTTTAGATTGTTCTGTTGCTCTGTTGAAATCCTGCTACGGTGCGCCAGAGGAGCGCAACGTTGTGCGTGAGGACGCGCAGCAGCAGTT
>JABFXM010000398.1 GCA_013361745.1 Gemmatimonadaceae bacterium
TGGGGGGTGGGCGCGTTGGCATCGCTGCAGGCCGCGCAGCCGAGTGCGGCGACGGCGGCGAGCAGCCGGCGCGTCGAGAGTCTAGTCATAGGTTCCCCGCGAGGAGGGCGCGGCGATGCGGGCTCCGGCGTCGGAGGTCTCGCCGTTCGACCCCCTATTCTGGCATCCCCGGGCCGGGGCCGCCAGACGAACGAATCCCGGAAGTGCGGTCCGCCCCCCAAGCGTTAGGATATCGCGCATGCATCCCGCCCTCGCGTCCTTCCTCCGTGAGCTGGAAGCCTTCGGCGCCGAGCACGACGCATGGGAACCGGATCGCGAGCGGCGGATGCTCAACATCACAGCGGACACGGGCCCCTTCCTCGCGCTCCTCGTCCGCGCGACCCGCTGGCAGAAACACGACGCCCCGCCCGATCGGTGAAGATCGAGCGGGGCAGCGGGTTACGCCGTTAGGCGATTCGACTACCAGCGGTAGTGCGCGAACGCCTTGTTCGCTTCGGCCATGCGGTGCGTGTCTTCCTTCTTCTTCACCGCGTTGCCTTCGCCCTTGCTCGCGGCGATCACTTCGGCGGCGAGCTTCTCGGCCATCGACTTCTCGTTGCGGTCGCGCGAGTACGAGATGAGCCAGCGCATCGCGAGCGCGGTGCGGCGCTCGGGACGGACTTCCACCGGCACCTGGTAGGTCGCGCCGCCGACGCGGCGACTCTTCACCTCGACGACCGGCTTCAGGTTGGCGAGCGCCTGCTTGAAGACGTTCACGCCCGGCTGGCTGGTGCGCGACTCGACGAGATCCATCGCGCTGTAGAAGATGCGCTCGGCCGTCGACTTCTTCCCCTCGTACATCAGGACGTTGACGAACTTCGACACCGTCTGGCTATCGTAGCGCGCGTCGGGGAGGATCGTGCGCTTCACGGCGGTCTTGCGGCGGCTCACTTCTTCTTCCCTCCCGCCGCGGCGGCGCCCGCCTTCGGCTTCTTGGTCCCGTACTTCGAGCGGCTCTTGTTGCGGCCGTTCACGCCCGACGCGTCGAGCGTGCCGCGAACGATGTGGTAGCGAACGCCCGGGAGATCCTTCACGCGGCCACCGCGCACGAGCACGATCGAGTGCTCCTGCAGGTTGTGCCCCTCGCCCGGGATGTAGGCGATCACTTCGAACCCGTTGGTCAGACGCACCTTCGCGACCTTGCGCAGCGCCGAATTCGGCTTCTTCGGGGTCGTGGTGTAGACGCGCGTGCAGACGCCCCGCCGAAATGGATTCGACTTGAGCGCCGGCGACTTCTCCTTCTTCACGACGTCACGGCGCGACTGCCGGACGAGCTGATTGATCGTTGGCATAGCTTCGATGTAAGCGAACAGCGCCGCCCGAGCTCGGGCGGGAGAGACTGGGAAAGCTAGCGCGGAGTGGGGGTTGCGTCAACCGGTTGTGAATTGACGCCTTAGCGGCGTCCCACGTTAGCACCAAATGAAAGCAGCCCCGCCGGCGTGCCGGCGGGGCTGCATTCCTTCCCGAGATCAGAGCTTCGGTAGCTCGTCCAGATCCTCGTCCACCAGCTGCGGCAGCAGCGCTTCCTGCGCCCGCAGCTCCGCGGCCGCGATCGCCTCGGGCTGGCTGCCCGCGTCGACGTCGACCTCGTGGTACCGGTACATCCCCGTGCCCGCCGGGATGAGGTGGCCGATGATGATGTTCTCCTTCAGCCCGAGCAGGTCGTCGCGGCTGCCGCGGATCGCGGCGTCCGTCAGCACGCGCGTGGTCTCCTGGAACGACGCCGCCGAGATGAACGACTGCGTCGTGAGACTCGCCTTCGTGATGCCGAGCAGCAGCGGCTCCGACTGCGCCGCCGTCTCCTTCCGCTTCTTCGCCTTGTCGTTGACGTCGCGGAAGACCTGCTTGTCCACGTGCTCGCCCTCGAGGAACTCCGTCTCGCCCGGATCCATGATCCGGACCTTCTGGAGCATCTGCTTGACGATCACGCCGATGTGCTTGTCGTTGATCTTCACGCCCTGCAGGCGATAGACCTCCTGCACTTCGTTCAGGAGATACTCCTGCACCGCGCGCGGACCCTTGATCCGGAGAATGTCGTGCGGGTTCACCGGACCTTCCGACAGACGGTCACCGGCGCGCACGCGGTCGCCCTCGTGCACGCGAAGGTGCTTGCCGGCCGGGACCTCGTAGACCTGACGCGGCTGCGTCTCGTCCACGGTGACCTGACCGCCCGTCACCGTCGTCGGCGTGACGAAGATCTCGCGCTTTCCGCGCTTGATCTCGCCGAAGCTGACGATGCCGTCGATCTCGGAGATCGTCGCCGGATCCTTCGGGCGGCGCGCCTCGAACAGCTCGGCGACGCGCGGCAGACCACCGGTGATGTCGCGAGTCTTGTACGCCTCGCGGCCCACCTTCGCGATCGTCTCGCCGGCGTGGATCTTCTGGCCGTCCTCGACGATCAGCTGCGCGCCCACCGGGATGACGAAGTCGCGCACGCGCTTCTCCTTCCCGCCCTTCTCCTGCCAGATCTCGATGTGCGGGTGCAGCCGCTTCTCGCGATCCTCGATGATGACGCGCTGGCGCAGACCGGTGAGCTCGTCGAGCTCCTCGGACACCGACTCGTCCTCGACGATCTCGACGAAGCGCACCGTGCCCTCGATGTCGGCGATGATCGGGTTGGTGTAGGGGTCCCAGGTGAAGATCACCTGGTCCTTCTTCACCTCCGCCCCATCCTCGACCATCAGCGTCGCGCCGAGCGGCACCTGCAGACGCGCGCCCACCGCGCCGGTCTTGTCACCGGTCGGCCGGATCACGATCTCGCCCTCGTACGACGTCACGATCTTCTGACCCTGCGGATTGGTCACCGCGATCAGGCGATCGCTGTACTCGATGCTGCCCGCGACCTTGCTCTTCCGAGCCGTGGCCTCGGCGATACGAGCCGCCGTGCCGCCGATGTGGAAGGTGCGCAGCGTGAGCTGCGTGCCCGGCTCGCCGATCGACTGCGCGGCGATGATGCCGACCGCCTCGCCGATGTCGACGACGCCCATCGTCGCCAGGTTGCGTCCGTAGCACATCCGGCAGAGACCACGCTTCGCCTCGCAGGTGAGCACCGAGCGGATCTTCACCGTCTCGATCCCCGACTCCTCGATCGTCTGCGCGATCTCCTCGTCGATCAGCTGGCCGGCTTCGACGAGCAGCGTACGCCGCCCCGCCTCGTCCGTCTCGTGCGGATCCTCGACGTCCTCGGCCGCGAAGTTGCCGACGATGCGCTCGCCGAGCGCCTCGATGACGTCCTCGCCTTCCTTCAGCGCGCCGACCTCGAGGCCCATGATCGTGCCGCAATCCTCTTCCGTGATCGTCACGTCCTGCGCGACGTCCACGAGGCGGCGCGTGAGGTAGCCCGCGTCCGCGGTCTTCAGCGCCGTGTCGGCCAGACCCTTTCGGGCGCCGTGCGTCGACGTGAAGTACTCGAGCGGGGACAGACCTTCACGGAAGTTCGACTTGATCGGGCTCTCGATGATCTCGCCGATGCCGCCGGTGAGCTTCTTCTGCGGCTTCGCCATCAGTCCGCGCATGCCCGCCAGCTGGCGGATCTGATCGCGGCTGCCGCGTGAGCCGGAGTCGAACATCATGAACACCGGGTTGAACCCGTTCTTCGACGCGCGCATGGTCTTCACCATGGCGTCGGCGATGTCCGAGTTCGCGTGCGTCCAGGTGTCGATGACCTTGTTGTAGCGCTCGCCGTTCGTGATGTTGCCGGTGTTGTACGCCCGCTGGAAGCGCTCGACGCGCTGCTGCGCTTCCTCGAGCAGCGTCTGCTTCTCGTCCGGGATCTCGAGATCCTCGATCCCGATCGAGACGCCGCCGCGCGTCGCGTGCGCGAAGCCGAACTCCTTGAGGCGGTCGAGGAACTGCACCGTCGCGGCGAGACCCGCCTGACGGTAGCTCTCGAACACCAGCTCGGAGAGCGCCTTCTTCTTCATCTCGCGGTTCTGGAAGCCGAGCTCGCGCGGCACGATCGCGTTGAACAGCACGCGGCCGACCGTCGTCGCCTCCCAGCGCGCCCCGTCCTCGTCGTCGACGAAGAAGTGGATCGGCGTGTGGAAGGTGACGCGCTTCTGCGCCAGCGCCGTCTCCACCTCGGCGACCGACACGTAGCGCTTGCCCTGCTTGACCTTCTCCTCGAAGTCGGAGCCAGCCTTCGTCGCGAAGTAGCAGCCGAGCACGATGTCCTGGCTGGGCTCCGCGACCGGACGGCCGTCCGACGGCTTGAGGATGTTGTTCGACGAGAGCATCAGCAGGCGCGACTCGAGCTGCGCCTCGAACGACAGCGGCACGTGCACCGCCATCTGGTCGCCGTCGAAGTCGGCGTTGAACGCCGCGCAGACGAGCGGGTGGATGCGGATCGCCTTGCCCTCGACGAGCACCGGCTCGAACGCCTGGATGCCCAGGCGGTGGAGCGTCGGCGCGCGGTTCAGGAGCACCGGGTGATCGCGGATGATCTCCTCGAGGATCTCGTACACCTCGGGGCTCTCGCGCTCGACGATCTTCTTCGCGCGCTTGACCGTCTCGGCGATCCCCTTCTCCACCAGCTTGTGGATGATGAACGGCTTGAACAGCTCGAGCGCCATCAGCTTCGGCAGCCCGCACTGGTGCAGCTTGAGCTCCGGACCGACGACGATGACCGAACGGCCCGAGTAGTCGACGCGCTTGCCGAGCAGGTTCTGGCGGAACCGGCCCTGCTTGCCCTTCAGCATGTCGGACAGCGACTTCAGTGGACGCTTGCCGCGGCCGCGGATCGCCTTGCTGCGACGCCCGTTGTCGAACAGCGCATCGACCGCTTCCTGAAGCATGCGCTTCTCGTTCCGGAGAATGACTTCCGGCGCGCGATGCGAGATCAGCTTCGTCAGGCGGTTGTTGCGGTTGATGACGCGGCGATAGAGATCGTTGAGGTCCGACGTCGCGAAGCGTCCGCCGTCGAGCGGCACGAGCGGCCGCAGGTCGGGCGGGATCACCGGCACGACGTCGAGGATCATCCATTCCGGGCGGTTGCGGACGTCGCCGCCCTCACCGCTGGTGCGGAATGCATCGACGATCTTGAGCCGCTTGAGCAGCGCCTTCTTCCGGTGCTGCGACGTCTCGACCGCGACCTGCGCGCGCAGCTCCTCGGCCGTCTTGTCGACGTCGAGGCGCATGAGCAGCTCGCGCACCGCGGGGGCGCCGATGTCGGCGCGGAACGCGGTGTCCCCTTCCTCGCGCGACTTCGTGCGCAGCGCGAGGTACTCGTCCTCGTCGAGCAGCTGGTTCGGCAGCACTTCCTGGTTGCCGGGCTCGATGACGACGTACGCCGAGTAGTACACGACCTTCTCGAGATCACGGAGCGTGAGGTCGAGGAGGTTGCCCATCGGCGAGGGCAGGGTCTTGAAGAACCAGATGTGCGCGACGGGAACGGCGAGCTCGATGTGACCCATGCGCTCGCGGCGCACCTTGCTCAGGGTCACCTCGACGCCGCAACGGTCGCAGATCACGCCGCGATAGCGGATGCGCTTGTACTTGCCGCAGTGGCACTCCCAATCCTTGACCGGACCGAAGATCCGTTCGCAGAAGAGGCCGTCCTTCTCCGGCTTGAACGAGCGATAGTTGATGGTCTCCGGCTTCGTGACCTCGCCCCAGGACCACCAGGTGCGAAGCCCGCTCAGCTCGAGACGCTCGCGCTCCTTCGGATCGCGAGGGCCGCGGATCTCCTCGGGCGAGGCGATCCGGACCTGGATGTAGTCGAACGCGGATGCGCGCGCGTCGCGCACGCTACGAAAGTCGATCATGTATTAGCCCTCGCCTCCAGTCCCTAAGCCCTCCCCGTTGCCGTTGCCGGCACCATTGCCGCCGCCG
>JABFXM010000065.1 GCA_013361745.1 Gemmatimonadaceae bacterium
CAAACGGCCGGATGACCTCGCCCGCGAAGAGGAGCAGCGCGAGCGTGGCGAGGACGGTCGTCGCGTGCGTCATCACCGACCGCGGCAGCGTCTCGTTGATCGCGCGGTTGAGCGTGTCGTAGAGCGGCTCGTTGCGCTTCTTCTTCAGGTCCTCGCGGACGCGGTCGAAGATGATGATCGTGTCGTTCAGCGAGTAGCCGAGCACGGTGAGGATCGCCGCGATGACCGTCAGCGAAACCTCGAGGTGCATGATCTTGAGGAAGGCGAGCGTCGTGAGGACGTCGTGACCGGTGGCGATGACCGCGGCGACGCCGAAGCGCCACTCGAAGCGGATCGCGAGATAGATCAGCGTGACCGCGAAGGAGATGAGCAGCGCGATGGCGGCGCCGCGCCGCAGCTCGCTGCCGACACGCGGGCCGACCGCCTCGGTGCGCTTAACCGTGAACGCGTCGGCGCCGTACTTCTGCGTCAGGGCGGTCTGGATCTGCTTCGCCACGTTCTCCGCGCCCGCGTTCTGCTCGGCGACTTCCGTATGACCCTGGGCGCGGACCGTGAACTCGCGATCGGTACCGAACTTCTGGACCTCGGGATTGGAGATGCCGCTCTGCTCGAGGGTCGCGCGGATGGCACCGACGTCAGGCGGCTGCTTGAACTCGAGCTGCATCAGGGTGCCGCCCGTGAACTCGATGCTGTAGTTGATCCCCTTGAGGATCAGCGACCCGAGGCCGGCGACGACGAAGAGCGCGGTGACGATGACCGCGGTCTTCCACCAGCGGATGAAATCGTAGCGGGTGTCGTGAAAGATTCGCAGCATCAGATGCTCAGAGTCTGGGCCGCGCCCTGCTTGCGCTGCAGCCACATGATGTAGAGGGTGCGGACGACGAAGATGCCGGTGAACATCGAGGCCGCGATGCCGGCGATGAGGGTGACGGCGAAGCCCTTCACCGGACCCGAACCATACTGGTAGAGCACCGCGGCGGTGAGCATCGTCGAGACGTTCGAGTCGATGATCGCGGGCATGGCGTGGCGGAAGCCCTCGTCGATCGCGGTGCGAACCGTCTTGCCGCGATCGAGCTCCTCACGGATGCGCTCGAAGATCAGCACGTTCGCGTCGACCGCGATGCCGATCGAGAGCACGAAGCCGGCGAGCCCGGGGAGGGTCAGCACCGCGTCGAAGCCGGAGAGCGTCGCGGCGGTGTAGAGCACGTACAGGGCGAGGCCGATGATCGCGAGGAAGCCCGAGAAGCGATAGTAGACGAGCATGATGATCACGACGAGCGCGATCGCGAGGAGGCCCGCGCGCACGCCCGCGTGCACGGAGTCCGCGCCCATCGTCGCGCCGACCTGGCGCACGTCGGCAACCTTGAGGGGCACCGGGAGCGCGCCCGCGCGCAGCACGAGGGCGAGATCCTGCGCCGCCTGGATGTCGCGGCGGCCCATCGTGATCTGCCCGCGCGTGCTGATCGCGCTCTGGATGACCGGCGGCCTACCCATCACCAGCTGGTCGAGCACGATCGCCATGTAATCCTTGATGTGCGCGCCGGTCTGCCGCTTGAAGACGCGGCCACCCTCGTTGTTGAGCTGGAAGGTGACGACCGTTCCCTCCACGGGATCCTGCTGCGGCTTCGCGTCGGTGATCGCCTCGCCGGTGATCATCGGATCCGCGTCGAGCACGTAGAGCATGTGGTAGACGTTCCCCTGCACGGGGAGCGAATCGTTGCTCCAGCGGAAGACCTTCCGCGGGGGGAGTGCCGCCTGGATCTCGGGGCGCGCGACGAGGTTCGAGATGGTCGGATAGTCGGCCGAGGCGACGTAGTACTCACCCGGCATCTCACCGCGCTGGATCGCGCGGCTGAAGATCCCGCCCCCGGCGAGGGCGAGCGAATCCTTCGCGGCGGAGTCCTTCGCCACGCCGGTCTTCGTCGAGTCCTTCGCGTTGAGGGTCGTCTTCTTCGCGGTGTCGCCGAACAGGCCGCTCAGCGACTTGTCGGCGGTCGCGGCGGTGCCGGGACCGGCGGCCTGCGTGTTCGCGGCGACGACCGTGCCGAGGCTCTTCGCGATCGCGTCGAGACGCGGCAGCGCACGCTCGAGCGCGTTGGTCTTGTCGGTGATCTGGAACTCGAGGTAGGCCGACTTCTGCAGGAGCTCGCGCGCGCGCTCGGGGTCGTCGATCCCCGGAAGCTCGACGACGATGCGATCGTTGCCCGCCTTCTGGACGACGGGCTCCGAGACGCCGAACTGGTCGACGCGATTGCGGACGACCTTCAGCGCCCGATCGATGGCGTCGGACTTGTTGGCGACGGCGCCCTTGGACTCGTCGATCTCGAGGGCGACGTGCATCCCGCCCTTCAGGTCGAGGCCGAGCTTGATGGGATCGCGCTTCGTCTCGACGATCTGCGAGACGCCGTTCACGAGCTTCCGCTCCTTCACGGTGCGTGGAACGAGCATCCACGCCGACAGCGCAATGAGCGCCGCGATGAGGCCGAGGCGGTACGAGAGCTTCATGCGACTACTGATGGGGGGTAAGCGATGCAGCGGAGCTAGGAAAGGTACGGCCCGGCGAGAGGGCAGTCAACGCGCGGCGAGCCGCTTCCTCGTCGCGTCGCAGCTGTTCGACGAGCGCGGCCGCGCTCTCGAAACGTCTGGTGTCACGCAGTCGCGCGACGAAATCGACGCGAACGGTCCGCTCGTACCAGTCGCCCTCGGCGTCGAAGAGGTGCACCTCGAGCGCCCGCTCCGCGTCGCCGAAGGTCGGGCGCGCGCCGAGGTTCATCATTCCGCCGAAAGGGCCGCGGTGCGTCTGCGCTCTCACCGCGTATACACCCTCCGGGGGAAGAAGCTTCCGCGGGGAGGGGGGCGCGATGTTGAGTGTTCGGTAGCCGAGCTCGCGCCCGCGCTGCGCGCCCGTCACGACGCGTCCGCTCACGGAGTACAGCCGTCCGAGACCATGCGCGGCTCGCTCGAGGTCGCCACCCGCGATGGCGCGGCGAATCGCCGTCGACGAGATCGCCCGCCCATCCGGATCGCCGACGGGCGGAATCACCTCGACGCGGAAACCGCGGCGAGCGCCGAGCGAACGCAGCACCTCGGTGTCCCCGCTGCGACCGCGGCCGAAGCCATGGTCATGGCCAATCAGCAGCTCGCGCATCCCGTACCGGGCCTCGAGCACGTCGGTGACGAACGCCTCGGCGCTCAGCCGGCTGAATGCGGCCGTGAAGGGGATGACGATCGCGTAGTCGATTCCGCTCTCGACGATCACCTCGAGCTTCTCGTGCCCCACCGTGAGCAGCGCCGGCGCCGCCTGCGGGTTCACGACTTCGAGGGGATGTGGGTCGAAGGTGACGAGGACGCTCGGCAGTCCTCGCGCCGCGGCGCGGGCGACGAGTCGGGCGAGGACGTCCTGGTGACCACGGTGCACGCCGTCGAAGGTGCCGACGGTGATCACTGAACCGGCGGCGAGCGCGGGAAGCGCGAGGAGTGGCTCAGCCATCGACGAGCACGACGCGCGGCTGCCAGACGTCACCATCGGCTTCGGCGACGGCGACGAGCTCCCCGGCATCGTCCACCATCGCGGCGAGAGCACCAGCATCCCCTTCGCGCGGAATCGTCATCCCGCGGGCGACCCGCGCTCGCGCGCCGGCGTCGAGGGCGACACGCTCCGCCCGTGGGATCGCCTCCAGCGGCGATCGCACAGCGGCGGGAGTGATCGCGTCGACCGCGACGGCATCGCGCACCGCGAAGCCGCCGCTCGCCGTTCGGCGCAGCGCGGTGAGATGAGCGGCGCTGCCCGCCGCGCGCCCGAGGTCGCGGGCGAGGGCACGAATGTACGTACCACCGCCACAGACGACGGTCACGTCGCATTCGGCCTCGCGCCAGGCGCGAACCTCCCAGCGAGCGACACGAATGGGCACCGCGGCAAGAGCGAGCGCCTGTCCGCGTCGCGCGGCAGCGTACGCACGCGTGCCGCCGACCTGCTTCGCGGAGTACGCCGGGGGAACCTGCTCGATCTCGCCGGTGAGCGAGTCGATCGCCTTCTCGACCGCCGCGCGCGGTGGGGCGGGCGCGGTGGCGGTGACGGTGCCCGTCAGGTCATCGGTGTCGGTCTCGGCACCGAAGGCGATCGTCGCGTCGTAGACCTTCGGCTCGCCGTCGAGGTACGGCAGCAGCCGCGTCGCGCGACCGACGAGCAGGACGAGCAGGCCGGTCGCGAAGGGATCGAGAGTGCCGCCGTGCCCGATGCGTCGCGTGCCGAGCGCCCGGCGCGCCCGGTCGACGGCATCGTGCGAGGTCATCCCCGCCGGCTTGTCGACGAGGAGCAGACCGTCATCGGGATGCTTCGCCATCCGGATCAGAGGGAGGCGCGGGAGGGATGTGGATCTGCGAGAGCAGCGTCTCGATCCGCGCCGCGCGGGCCACGCTCTCGTCCTCGACGAAATGCACTTCCGGCGCGACGCGCAGGCGCAGCGCGCGCGCGAGTCGCGAGCGGAGATGACCCTCGACGCTCGCCAGCCCTTCGAGAGTGGACGCACGCTGCGATTCTTCGCCGAGGATGCTGACGAAGATCTTGGCATGCCGAAGGTCGCGCGTCAGATCGACACCCGTCACGGTGACGAGCGCGGTGACGCGCGGGTCCTTCACTCCCTCGGCGAGAAAGCCGGCGACCTCCTCGCGGATCGCCTCGGCGACCCGGTCGGAGCGTTGATGCTTGGCCATGGCGCCTCCGCCGTCAGGCGGAGGGCGCCGCGGCCAGCGTCCGGGCGACCTCCTCCGTGCGATAGCACTCGATCACGTCGCCGATCTTGATGTCGTTGAAGTTCTCGACACCGATACCGCACTCGAAACCTTCGCGGACTTCCTTCACGTCGTCCTTGAAGCGGCGGAGCGACCCGATCGTGCCATCGTAGACTTCCACGCCGTCGCGGATGACGCGCACCCGCGCCTGACGGTTGATGATGCCGCTGCGTACCGAGCACCCGGCGACGACACCTATCTTCGGCACCTTGAAGGTCTCGCGAACTTCGGCCTCGCCGAGGATGACTTCCTTCTCCTCCGGACGCAGCAGCCCCTCGAGCGCGGCGCGCACGTCGGCGACCGCCTCGTAGATGATGCGGTAGAGCTTGATGTCGACGCCCTCGCGCTCCGCCGCGTTGCGCGCGTTGTTGTCGGGACGCACGTGGAAGCCGACGATGATCGCGCCCGACGCGCGGGCGAGCAGGATGTCGCTCTCCGTGATCGCGCCGACGCCGCGGTGCACGATCTCGACCTGCACCTCGTTGTTCGACAGCTGCTGCAGCGCGTCGGCGAGCGCTTCCGCCGGACCGCCCTGATCGGCCTTGATGAGGATGCGGAGGTTCCGCTTCTCACCAGTGCCGGTCTGCGCCATGAAGTCCTCGAGCGTGACGACCTGGCCGCGGGTCATGCGGCGGCTCTTCGCCTCGCGATCGAGGCGCTGGCGGCGCTGCGCGGTCTCGCGCGCGTCGGTCGCGTCCTCGACGACGATGAGCTGATCGCCCGCCATCGGCACGCCCTCGAAGCCGAGGACCTGCACGGGGATCGCGGGCCCCGCTTCCTTCACCTGCTTCCCGCGCTCGTCGAGCAGCGCGCGAACGCGGCCGGAGTACATGCCGCAGATGAAATCGTCGCCGACGTTAAGCGTCCCGTTCTGCACGAGGATGGTCGCGACGGGACCCTTCCCCGGATCGAGCTGCGCCTCGACCACGGTGCCCGTCGCGCGGCGGTCGGGGTTCGCCTTCAGGTCGAGGATTTCGGCCTGGAGGAGAATCTGGTCGAGCAGGACGTCGACGTTGGTGCCCTCCTTCGCCGAGATCTCGGTCGAGAGCGTGGTG
>JABFXM010000088.1 GCA_013361745.1 Gemmatimonadaceae bacterium
GGCGTCGCCCGCCGCGCGGCCCGCGGCCCGCATCGAGTCGGCGACGGTGCGCTCCGCCGCCTCGGCGCGCGTCTTCACCGTTCCCACGACGCCTCCCACCGCGCGCATCAGATCGCGCTCGGCGCGCTCGAGCGGATCGGCGACGAGCTTGTGCAGCATCTCCACCGCGCTCGCCGCCGCGTGCTGCATCGTCCCCGAGCCGGCGCCGAGCTCGCGTAGCGTCTGCTCGACCCACGCGTAGTGGCGCGTCTCGTCCTCCGCCGCACGCGCGATCACGCTCGTCACGTCCTCGGGATAGCTCGTCTCGGCGGCGAAGCGCCGGTACTTGTCGCGCGCCTGGCCCTCCACCGCCTTGAAGGCGAGGAGCAGCGTCGCGTCGCTCCCCGCCGAGCCTAACGCCTGGACGAGGAGCTTGAGCGCGCCCGTCGGATGCGGAAGCTCGACGGGCAGTCCCCCGCGCGCGCGGACGAGCGCGCCGAGCTCCTCGATGTGGCGCTTGTGATCGTTCCGGTACTGGACGAGCGTTTCGCGGTAGCGCGCGTCGCGCACGCGGTCGATCGCGACGGTGTACGCCTCCACGGAATCATGGTCGAGCTGGCGCAGGTCGTTCAGGTCGGCGATGACCTGGGCGGTGTCGCGCATGAGTGATCCTCCATTGAGCCTCGAGGCACCAGCGTTCGGAACGCTGCGGCCCGTCCTGGGGCGCAAGGCTCGTTCCCGCGCCCCACGACTCGTCACGACGTCCCGTCCTCCATGACTTCGACTTCGCTCCTCGCGCGCGCGTCCGCGCTCGTCTTCCTCGGCGCGCCCGCGCTCGCCGCCGGGCAGCAGACTGGCTCCAACCGATGGGGACCGCAGGTGCTCGGGACGCAGATCAACGTGATCGCCCAGCGGCTCGCCCCGTTTCGCAGCGCGTACGAAGGACCCAACAGCCTCACGTCCCGCGGGGACCGCCAGCTCAGCGATATCTACGGGCTCTATCTCGGCCAGCGCGTGAGCGGGACGCTGCATGCCTATCTCGACATCGAGATGGCGCGCGGGGCCGGGGTCAGCCACGCGACGGGTCTCGGAGGCGTCACCAATGGCGACGTCATCCGCCAGGGCTCGGGCGATCTGGGGGAGGGGCCCTACGTCGCGCGTGCCTATCTCCGCTGGACCATCGCGTTGCCGGGCGCGCGGCGCGACACGCTGGGGCGGGCGCCGGACCAGATGGCGGATGTCGAGCCCGCGCACCGGCTGGAGATCCAGGGAGGGAAGTTCGCGCTGAGCGACATCTTCGACGTCAACCGCTACGCGAACACGACGCGGCTGCAGTTCATGGACTGGGGACTCTTCCAGAACACGGCGTGGGACTTCGCCGCGGACACTCGCGGGTACAGCAATGGGGTGGCGCTCGCGTGGATCTCGCGGCACGCGACATTGCGGCTCGGCTCCTTCCAGATGCCGCGCGCGGCGAACGGGAACATCTTCGATGCCGACACGCGTCATGCGCGCGGCGACAACGTGGAGCTGACGGTGCTCGCGCCAGTGACGGGGACCACCGTGCGCCTGCTCGCCTACGAGAACCACGCGCGGATGGGGAGCTACGCCGAAGCCATTGCCATCGCGCGCGCGACGGCGAGCGTTCCGAACGTCGTCGCCGACGACCGGCCGGGGCGCGCGAAGCGGGGTTGGGGGCTCAACGCGGAGCAGCCGCTCGCCGACATCGGCGAGACCGGACTCTTCGCGCGGCTCGGCGCGAGCGACGGCCGGAACGAGGATTTCGCGTTCACGGAGGTGGACCGTCACGCGAGCGTCGGGGCGCAGCTGAGCGGCGTGCACTGGGGGCGCGCCGCCGACCGCGTCGCGCTCGGCGCGGTGCGCCACGACATCTCGACGCTCCATCGCGAGTATCTCGCGGCGGGCGGCAAGGGGTTCCTGCTCGGCGACGGCGCGCTGCGCTATGGAAGCGAGGACATCGTCGAAGGCTACTATCGGGTGCAGGCGAACCCGTTCATCGAGGTCACGCCCGACGTGCAGCGCGTGGTGAACCCCGGCTACAACCGCGACCGCGGGCCGGCGACGGTGGTGTCGCTCCGCATCAACCTCCGGTACTGACGCCGGCGCCCGGCTTCACACTGCACGCGAGCCAGGGATCAGGAGCGGCGCCGCTCCCGACCCCTGACCCCTGACCCCCCGACCCCTGCAGCGCCTAACGCTGCGCGACCTGCTTCCCGCCCTGGCTCCCGTACGTCACCCGGTAGATGCGTCCGCCGAGGTCGTCGGAGATGTAGAGCGATCCGTCCGGGCCCTGCGCGATGCCGACGGCGCGGTGCTTCACCGTGCCCGGCTGCACCTGGGCGGCGGGCACCTGCGCGAAGTTGTCGATGAAGATCTCCATGTCGCCGCTGGTCTTGCCGCCGCCTAACGGCTGGAAGACGATGCGGCTCGGCGCCTGCTGCTCGGGGGCGCGGTTCCACGAGCCGTGGAAGGCGATGAACGCGCCGTTCCTGTACTTCCCGGGGAGCTGGCTCCCCGTGTAGAAGAAGAGCGACATCGGCGCCCAGTGCCCGCCGAAGGTCGCGACCGGCTCCTTCTTGTCCTTGCAGCGATCGTCCTTCTTCCCGTCGCCGCCGTACTCCGGCGCGTCGACGAGCTTCTTCTGATCGACCGCGTAGTAGCAGTAGGGCCAGCCGAAGTCGTCGCCCTGGTTCACCTGCACCAGCTCCTCGGCCGGGTTCTCCGCCTGGTATTTCGGGTCGGGGAACTTGCTCTTCCAGTAGTCATAGAGCCCGTCGCGGCCGTGCTGCGTCGCCCAGAGCTTGCCGTCGGCGGGGTCGATCGCGAGCCCCATCCCATTGCGCAGCCCCGTCGCGAAGCGCGCCGCGGGAGAGAACGCCTGCCCGGTCTTCTTCGCGTCGAACTTCCAGATGCCGGCGCGCGTCTTCAGCTCGGTGCAGGGGTCGATGCCCGGCTCGTCGGGCTTGCGGTCGTTCTTCTGGCAGGCGTTGGTCGCCGAGCCGACGTTCACGTAGAGCGCGCCGTCCTGGCCGATGGCGAAGTTGCGCGAGCGGTGTCCCGGGTTGAGCGGGAGCCCGCTGACGACCGTCTGCGGCTGGCCCTTCGGCGCGGCGCCGGTCGAGTCGAGCGCGTAGCGGACGATTTTCGTCCCCTCGTCGACGTAGAGCATGTTCTGGTAGATGCCGATCCCCGTGTTGCCGGTGCCGGGGATCCTCGCGACGACGTCAGCCTTCCCGTCGCCGGTGGTGTCGCGGAGGGCGACGACCGCCGAGGGCGCCGGCGGCTGCGGCTGCCCGCCGATCTGCTTCTCGGGCGACGGCTTCGTTCCCTCGAGCGTCACGTAGACGACGCCGTTAGGCGCGACGACGAGATGACGCGCCGCGCCGATGCTGTCGGCGAAGACGCTGGCGCAGAAGCCCGACGGCAGCTTCAGCTCCGTGTCGCCGCCCGGGCAGCTGGAGGCGACGGTGCCGTTCGCGGTGCCGCGGCTCGCGGCGGTGGTGTCGCTTCGCGCGCTCTCGCCCTTGCTGCAGGCGGCGACGGCGGCGACGGCGAGAGTGGCGATGAGCCAGTGCCTGGTGGAGCGCATGCCTCGTTCTCTGGATTGGGATGATTGTTCGTGACGTCGACCGGGCCGTCATGCGGACGGCCCGCGACGGTGCGGCACCGCACGATGCGAGCCGGAGCGGAGACGACCGGCGAAGCGGGCGCCGCGCGCACGCGCATTGCCTCCTCTCGCGGCATGACGCGATCCCAGACGCGGATGCTCTGGCCCCGGTGGCTCTTTCTCCGCGCCCTCGGCCTCGTCTTCCTCTCCGCGTTCTGGGCGCTCGTCTTCCAGATTCGCGGGCTCATCGGCGAGCGCGGGATCCTCCCCGCCGGCGAGTACCTCCACGAGCTCGCGATCGCGTTGCCCGGCATCCGCCACTTCTGGTACGCGCCGACGCTGTTCTGGGGGAGCGCGAGCGACCACGCACTGATGGTCGTCGTGGGCGTCGGGATCGTCGCCTCGCTGCTGCTCGTGGCGAACGTCGCGCCGAAGGTCGCCGTCGCCCTCTGCACGATCTGCTTCATGTCGTGCGTCGCCGCGCTCCAGGACTTCTCGTCGTACCAGTCCGACGGGATGCTCCTCGAAGCGGGTTTCATCTCGATCTTCTTCGCGCCGCGCGGGGCTCGTCCCCGGCTCGGCGCCGAGGACCCGCCGTCGGCGCTCAGTCTCTTTCTCCTGCAGTGGGAATGGTTCCGGATCTACTTCGAGTCCGGGATCGTGAAGCTGGCGAGCGGTGACCCGCAGTGGCGGCACCTCACGGCGATGGACCATTACTACGAGAACGGGCCGCTCCCCGCGTGGCCGGGGTGGTACGTGCAGCAGCTCATGCCGCACTGGTATCACGCGGCCACCGCGCTGCTCACCCTCGTCGTCGAGCTGCTCGTCGTGTGGGCGCTCTTCCTCCCGCGCCGCTTCCGGCTCGCGTGCTTCGCCGTCGTCACCGCGCTGCAGATGGGGATCATCGCGACGGCGAACTACGCCTTCCTCAACTACCTCGTCCTCGTCCTCGGCGTACTCCTCCTCGACGATGGCGTCGTCGAGTGGCTGTCCCGCCGCGCGGTGCCGCTGCCGGGGGCGCCGTCCCGCTCACGCTGGACGACGTACGTCGAGCGAGGCGCGCTCGGCTGGGTCTTCGTCGCCACGCTGGCGCCGCTCTTCGGGGCGCTCGGCCTCGCGCCGCTCCTTCTGCCGGCGCGCGCGCTCGATCCCTTCCGCATCGCGAACCAGTACGGGCTCTTCGCGAGCATGACCACGGCGCGCTACGAGATCGAGTTCCAGGGATCGCGCGACGGCATCACCTGGCGGACGTACCGCTTCCGCTACAAGCCGCAGGATCCGATGGAGCGGCCGGGGATCTTCGCGCCGTACCAGCCGCGCTTCGAGTGGAATCTCTGGTTCGCGTCGCTCGCCCCGTGGCGCGACTCGCCCTGGGTGGTGATCACGCAGGAACGGCTGCTCGAGGGGAGTCCCACCGTGCTCTCGCTCTTCCGCGAGAATCCGTTCCCCGACGGAGCGCCGACGCAGGTGCGCAGCGTTCTCTGGCAGTACTGGTTCACCGATCCCGCGACGAAGCGCCGCACCGGCGCCTGGTGGCGCCGCGAGCTGCTCGGCCCCTTCGCGGGGACGCTGGTGAAGACCGCAGAGGGTGGCTACGAGCTGCGCTGACGCGATCGTGCCACCTCCCGCGCGCCCGGGGTGCCAGGATCTCGTCGACGCCGTGTGCAGCGCGCGTCCCCCAGGTGTAGTTTCCCTCGACGCCGATGCCGGCCCCGCGATCGATGCCGCACGATGATGGAGCCATGGAAGCCGTCACCCGCATCCTCGTCGTCGACGACGACACAGCGATCTGTCTCGCCTACAGCGAAGTGCTCACCGGCGCGGGCTACGAGGTGCTCACCGCGAACAGTCGCGCCGACGCGATGGCGGTGCTCGACATCGTGGGCCACGACGTCCACGTCCTCATCCTCGACATCCGTCTCCCCGACGGCGACGGTGCGGAGGTCGCGCAGGACATCGCCGACCGGATCGGCAACCGCCCGACGCTCTACGTGAGCGGCTGGGCTGACGACTTCTGGGATCTCGCCGACGCCCCCGGCCGCTGGCGCGTCCGGCAGAAGCCGATCCCGATTCCGTGGCTGTTGGAGACGATCGAATGGCTGGCTAAAGGGGAGTAAGGGGAGTAAGGGGAGTAAGGGGAGTAAGGGTCGATCAGCGCGGGGTGCGTGAGACGACATCGCGGCGGAGACCCCCGACCATTCGTCGAATC
>JABFXM010000269.1 GCA_013361745.1 Gemmatimonadaceae bacterium
TCTAGCCGAAAAGAGGGCGAAACGCAACCGCGCCGTTCGCTCTCAACTCATTGGTAAGCAATGACTTACAAACTGGTTTTTGACGCGCGATCAACCGCCGCCACGGCGTTGATCACAGAAGGCACGAAGGCACGAAGGGGTCTGGTCGCGACCAGATCCCTTCGTGCCTTCTGTTGTTGATCGGGCCCTTCCGCCTAACGGCGCTTCTCCGTCGGCCGCTCGTCCGTGATAGCGGGGTCCTCGTCGTCGAGCGCGTCCGCCAGATGCGCCGACGCCGTCGCCCGCTCGTGCGCCTCTCGCTCGGCGCGATAGCGGTCGTACCACTCGCGCGTGATCTCCGCCGCGAGCTCGCGGTTCCCCAGCCCGAAGGCAAGCGCTCCCGCCAGCGCGATCGCGCCGAAGAGGATCGCGAACGCGGTCGTCACGATCTCCGTCGCGATGCCGAGCACCTGCAGCGCCATGAAGACGGAGAGCACGATCACGCCGGCACGTCCGATCCGCGACAGCGCCGTCCCGCCGTGCACCGCGCCCGCGGACGTCGCGATCAACCCGCCGACGAAGCCGCCGAGCACGATCCCGAGGAGCAGGATCACCACCGCCGCGATCACGCTCGGGATGTACCCCACCAGCTCCTCGAAGACGTTCGTCAGCTCCTCGAGCCCGAGCACGCTCGCCGCGAAGAGGATCACCGCGAACATGATCAGCCAGAAGATCAGCGCCGCGACCACCCGCGTCGCGTCGACGCGCGATCCAGTCCGCTCGACCGCGTCCATCACCCCGCCGCGCTCGAGCATGGTGTTCAGGCGGATGCGCCGCAGGAAGCGCAGCACCAGCCGCTCGATCACCTTCGCCAGCAGGTAGCCGGCGAAGAGCATGATCAGCGCGCTGAGCAGCGCCGGCAGGAGCTGACCGAACACCTGCGAGAAGCTCCCCTGCAACCGCTGCATGTAGTCCATCGACCCGACCGTTAGGTGTGAAGCGTCAGAACTGAAGCTGGACCAGCGAGTGCTGCCCGGGCGTGCGCGCCGCGGCGAGCGCGAGCCCCAGCGGATCGACGCGCAGCCGCAGCGACGTCTGCCGTCCCGCGTCGAGCCGCTGCGGCATGAACGCCTCCGCGATCGCCATCCCCGCGACCGCGCCGACCGTCGCCGCCACGTACGGGCCGACCGCGCCGCTCGGCCGGTTGGGACGGACGAGCGAGTAGGCGCCGGCACCCATCAGTGCCCCGCCCGCCGCCGACCCGGCGAGAATCCCCGCCTCGTACGGCGTGTGGTCGAAGCGGCGCGCGAGCACCACGTCCCCCGCGATCGCGCCGAGCACGAAGCCTCCCGCCGCCGACGAGAACACCGCCGTCTGGTGCCGGTCGCGATACGCGCTCGTCCCCGGCGTGAGATTCCCGTTGCGGACGATGCCGTGCGCGATCGTTCCCGCGGCCAGCGCTCCCACCGCCCCCGTCGTCCACATCGCGCCGATGTCGCCCGACGTGACGTTGTACGACGCGCCACGCGCATATTGCAGGCCGAGCGGATAGCCGGCCAGCGCGCTCGCGGCGAGGATCGCCGCCTCGCCCCGCGACGGATAGTCGTGCGACCGTTGATGGCTCGCTCTCGTCAGCAGGTACGCGGTGAGCAGCGTCGCGTCCGCGCCGAAGGTCGCCCCCGCGACGTCCGCGCCGCGCAGCTTCGGGATGCCGAGCGCGAGGAGCGAGGCGCCGATGCCGCCGACGAACGCCGAGGCGCCCTGCACGTTGCTGTTCCCCCTCGCCGCGTAGGCGAGCCCGAGGCCCGCGGCCGCACCGTGGATCGCCGCGTGGGTCGCGAGCGCGTTCTGCTCCGGGGTGATCGTCCGGTTGCGCGCCATCTGCGTCGCGGCGTAGAACGTTCCGCCCGCGCCGAGCACGTACGCCGCGACGCGCCCCGGCGTCTCGTTCGACAGCGCGTACGCGAACGCCGGCCCGTAGACGAGCACCGCCAGCGCGCCCTGGTTGAGCACGAAGGCGTCGTTGCGGGCGGCGGTCACGATCTGCTGCTTCACCTCGCCGAGTCCCGCGCTCACCCGCCCGAGCTGATCCTCGATCAACCCCGGCGGCAGGTTCGCGGTCTTCGTTCGCAGGTAGTCGCGGTCGGCGCGCGTGATCGCGTACCGCTCCTGCGCACCGTCGCGCCGCGCGACGACGATGACGTAGCCCTGGTCGCCTAACGCGAAGAGCCGCGCGCCCACGTAGTCGCCGGTGATCCGCCAGGCGGGGGGCGAGAGCTGGAGTCGCGCCGCCAGCGACGGCGTGATGACGGCGAGCCGTCCCGCGCTGTCGAACGGCTCGGGGGTCTCGACGACCTGCGCCCTCGCGCGCGTCGCGATCGCGAGCGCGAGGACGAAGAGCAGCTTTTTCATTCGGATTTCTCGAGCGGACGCTCCTCGTCGTCGCCGGCCGGCGCGCGCGAGGCGAATGCGTGTCTAGAAGGAGACACGCATGACGCTGAATCTACCTCGCTGCCGCGTCGCGGCGAAGACGGCGCCCAGCGGATCGACGGTGATCTTCACGCGGTCGCCGGTGACGCGCGACACACTGGCATCCGCCGCGCGCGACGCGGCCGCGAGCGTCCCGCGACTCCCGCCGATCGCCGGTCGGAGGACCGCCTCCGTCGCGACGACCCCGAGCAGCGCTCCGCCGGTGGCGAGTCCCCAGGACGTTCGCGCGTTCGCCTCTCCCCCGGCCGCGACCCCCAGCCCGACCAGCGCGCCAGCGGTCGCGCCGGTCCAGAGCAGCGCACCGTCGGAGCGCGTGTGGTCGCGCGGCCGCACGAGCAGGCGGTCTCCGAGCAGCACCCCGCCCAGCAGTCCAGCAGTGAGCGCGGCATACTGCGTTTTCTGGTCGTGGTGCCGGTCGCCCATGAATGGCGTCGCCGCGATCGCGAGTCCGATCGCGGCACTCGTCGTCATCGCCCGGACGTCGCCCGCGGTCACGGTGTAGGGCACGCGTCGCGCGTACGCGAGACCCAGAGGGTAGACGAGCACGATCGCCGCCGACGCGACAGACGCCGCGGGGCGTCCGATCTCACCATGTCCGTCGAAAGCGCCCGCCGCGCCCATCAGGCCGAGCGTCGTCGCCGGCAGCAGATATCCGCCGAAGGCCGCGGACGCCGCCTCCGCGTCCGTCATCCGTCTCGCCACCGACATCCCGCCGACCGTCCCGCCGACGGACCCCGCGAGCACCATCAGCGCCGCGGCTTCGGGAGTCTTCACGTGCGCGACGTAGGCAAGCGATCCTCCGAGCGCAGCACCCTGCACCGCGCCATGCGTCGCGACGATGTTCTGCGCCGTCGTCACCGGCGGCGAGTCGCCGCGGCGCGCGAGCGCCGCGAAGAAGGTCCCGCCGGCGACGATCAGCTCCGCCGCGGCCCCGGCGGATCCGTCGTTGGACGAGCCCACGATCACCGACGCGGCTGGTCCGTAGATGAAGAGCCCGAGCATCGCCTGGTTGCGGACGAAGGCGTTGCCCGCGGGATCAGAGTAGAGGCTCGTCTGTTCGCCGAGTCCCGCGCGCCGGCCGCTCGCGAGCGAGCCCTGCACCAGCGCACGGAGTGCGTCGGCATCGCTTCCAGTCAACGAGTACCGGTCGAACGAGCCGTTCGCACGCGCGACGACGAGGGTGTAGCCGCTGTCGCTGCGCGAGTAGAGCCGCGCGTTGACGTAACTGCCGAGCACCGGCCACACCGGCGGCGCGAGCCGGAGTCGCTCGGCCAGCGCCTGCGAGATGGCCGGCACCCGACCCGCGCTGTCGAAGGGGATCGGCGTCTCGGTGACCTGGGCGGCGACGGGCGCCGCGAGGACGATGAGCGAGAGGGCGAGCGTTAGGCGGCGCGGCGGCATCGGCGGAGCGGCAGGATGTGGTCCCGCCGCGATCCGCGAGCGGGAGGTTCAGGTCCGGGTCCCGCGCTTCACGTCGAAGATCGCGCTTCGACGGCAGCGAGGGCAGATCAGCCACTCGCGCTTCCGCGCGTAGCCGAGCCCGAAGGAGCCGCCGCCCACGCCCCGCATCGTCATGCGAACCCCGCATCGCGGGCAGATGGGATCCTGTCCCGCAGCCACGGCCTCGCGCAGCGCGCGCTGCTCCTCCTCCGTAAACTGCGCGCGCTCCTCCGCGGTCACATCGCCTCCAGCGCCTTCCGCATCGCGGGGGGAAGGGCCATCGTGCGCCCCGCCGCATAGTCGTAGGCCACCTGCACCGTCTCCCCCTCCGCGATCAGGCGGTCGTCGCGCGCGTCGAGGATGCGATAGCCGAAGGAGAACCCCTTCGTTCGGATCTCCTTCACCGCGATCTCGATCTCGAGGGGGACACCGATGTTCGCCGGACTGACGTACTTCACCCGCGCCTCGGCGACGATCAGCGGCGGATCCGCGACGTCGGGGCCGGTCAACCCGCTCATTCGCACGACGTGCGACATCCACGCCTGCACGCGCGCCCACTCGAAGTAGGTGAGATAGACCGCGTTGTTGACGTGGCCCTTCGTGTCGTAGTCGGAGTAGCGCGTGACGAGCGGGAAGCGAAGCACGTGATGCGGGGTTGGCGTCAGTCGATCAGATGGTGAGGACGATCTTCCCGAACTGGGCGGCGTCCTGCAGCCGCTCGAACGCGGCGCGTCCCTCGCTGAGCGGGAAGACGCGGTCGACCGGCGGCAGCAGTCGTCCGGCGGCGAGCTCCGCGGCGACGGCGTCGAACTCCTCGTCGTTGCCCATCGTCGAGCCGAGGATCGACCACTGGTTCCAGAACAGGCGGCGGACGTCGATGTCGACCAGCGGACCCGTCGTCGCTCCGCAGGTCACCAGACGTCCGCCCTTGGCGAGCGCGCCGACCGACTGCTGCCAGGTTGCCTTGCCGACGCTGTCGACGACGACATCGACCCCGCGCTTGTTCGTGCGCTGACGGATCTCGCGGGCCACGTCGGCGCCGCCGACGTTGATCGTCTCGTCGGCGCCGAGGGTGCGGGCGCGCGCGAGCTTCTCGTCGCTGCGCGACGTCACCCACACGCGAGCGCCGAGCTGCTTGCAGATCTGCAGCGCCGCGAGCGCGACGCCGCCGCCGATCCCCTGAATCAGGACGTCGTCGCCGGGCCGCACCTGCGCCCGCGTGACGACCATGCGCCAGGCGGTGAGCGTCGCGAGCGTGAAGGCCGCCGCGACGTCGTCGGGCGTATCGCGGGGAATCCGCCTGACGTTCGACGCCGGCACTACGATGTATTCGCCGAAGGTCCCCGGGTGGTGCTCGCCCAGCAGCGAGAAGTGGACGCACAGCGACTGCTCGCCGGCGAGGCAGTACTCGCACGTCCGGTCACTCATCCCCGGATTGATGATGACGCGGTCGCCGACGGCGAGATCCTGCACCGCGCTCCCGACCGACTCGATCTCCCCGACACCGTCGGCGCCCATCACCCATAGGGGCGTGATCATCACCCCCGGGAGTCCGCTCACGACGAAGAGGTCGAGATGATTGAGCGCACCCGCACGCAGACGGACGCGAACGTCGGCCGGCGCGTGGAGCTCGGGCACCGGGACGTCGGTTCGGTACTCGAGGCGCTCCAGGCCGCCGTGGGCGGAGATGGTGAGCGCTCGCACGTGGTGGTCTGGTTATATTTGGGTGCCTGTGGAGCACGAATGCTATGCGCGGCGATCGGTGAAAGCCAGCGTCGCGCTCAACGACAACACGTCACGCACCGGCATCCGGTAATGATCTCGTTCAAGGTCCCGCCGCTCGGGGAATCCATCGTCGAAGCGACGATCGCGCGCTGGC
>JABFXM010000113.1 GCA_013361745.1 Gemmatimonadaceae bacterium
GCTCTCGCTGCTCGAGGCACCGGGGAACGACGGGATCTCGTCGACGGCGATGACGGCGAGCGGGGCGACGGTGCTTCTCTTCACGACCGGACGCGGCACGCCGTTAGGCTTCCCGGCTCCGACGGTCAAGATCTCCTCGAACAGCGAGATCGCCGCGAAGAAGCCGCACTGGATCGACTTCAACGCGGGCGCGCTGCTCGACGGGACGACGACGCCGGAGCAGCTCGCCGACGAGCGCTTCGCGTACATCCTCGACGTCGCGTCGGGTCGGGCGCAGACCAACAACGAGAAGACGGGCCATCGCGAGATCGCGATCTGGAAGGAAGGGGTGACGCTCTGATGGCGCTCCCACGCCTGACGAAGGCGCTCGTCCGCGACGGCGCGGCTCGCGGCGGCGTGCTACTCCCGTCGTCGACGATGCTCGAGCTGCCCGAGCGCGTCGTGCAGTTCGGCACCGGCGCCTTCCTGCGCGGCTTCGTCGAGTACTTCGTCGACGAGGCGAACCGGAAGGGCATGTTCGGCGGCCGGATCGTCGCCGTCGGCTCGACGGGGAGCGGCCGCGACGCGCGGATCAACGATCAGGACGGGCTCTACACGCTGGTCGCGCGCGGTGTCGCGGATGGCGAGCGCCGTGAGGAGCGGCGCGTAGTCGCGTCGCTGAGTCGCGCGCTCTCGGCGCAATCGGAATGGGACGAGGTGCTCGCGCTGGCGCGGAGCGCCGACCTGCGACTCGTCGTCTCGAACACGACCGAGGTGGGGATCGTGCTCGACGAGAGCGACGCCGCCGAGTCGTCGCCGCCGCGATCGTTCCCCGGCAAGCTGGCGCGCTTCCTCGTCGAGCGCGGGCGCTCGTTCGGGCACGCGACGGGCGCGGGCATCGTCGTCATCCCCTGCGAGCTGATCGAGCGCAACGGCGCGCGGCTGCGCGAGATAGTGCTCGCGCACACGCGGCGCTGGGGACTCGACGAGTCGGCGCGGTGGATCGAGCAGTCGGTCACCTTCTGCGACACGCTCGTGGACCGCATCGTCCCCGGCGCGCCGACGGCCGAGGACGCGTCGGCGCTGCGCGGTGCGCTCGGCTACGACGACGCGATGCTCACGACCGCGGAGAGCTACCGGCTGTTCGCGATCGAGCGGCCGAAAACGGCGCGGGGCGCGGCCGCGCTCGACGCGCTCGGCGTCACGCGCGCCGACGCTGGAATCATCGTCGCCGACGACATCGCGCCCTATCGCGAGCGGAAGGTGCGGCTGCTCAACGGGACGCACACGATCACGGTCCCGCTCGCGCTCCTGCACGGCTGCGAGACGGTACGCGAGGCGGTGGCGCACGAGGCGGTGGGGCGCTTCGTGCGCCGGGTGCTGTTCGACGAGATCGCGCCGAGCACCGAGGCGCCGGGGGTCGAGGCGTTCGCGCGCGAGGTGCTGGATCGATTCGCCAATCCCTCGATCCGCCACGCGCTGATCGACATCACGCTGCAGGGGACGATGAAGATGCGCGTGCGCATCGTGCCGCTGATCGAGCGCTACGCGGCGCGCGGGGGGCGGGCCCCGGCGTCGCTCGCGTTCGGGTTCGCGGCGTATCTGCTGTTCATGCGCGGCGACGTGCAGGAGGCGCGTCGCGCGGCGGGCGAGCGCGTCCCGGCGGACGATCACGCCGAGGCGCTGCGCGCGCTGTGGGAGCGGCATGGTGACGCGACGGATGCGCCGATCGCGCGGCTCGTGGACGTGGTGTGCGGCGACGAGTCGCTGTGGGGGACGGACCTGCGTCGCGTCGCCGGCTTCGCCGCGGCGGTGACGGACGCCCTGACGCGCATGGTGCACGACGGCATTCCCGCCGCGCTCGAGGCGCATCTCGCGGAGGCCACGGTATGACGAAGACGCAGGCGCCGGCGCGGACGCGACAGGCGCTCACCGAGGAGATCATCGCCTGCGGCGCGATCGCGGTGGTGCGATTGAAGAGCCCCGACGGCGTGCTGCGCGCGGTCGAGGCGATCCGCGAGGGCGGGGTGCGGGCGATCGAGCTGACGATGACGACCCCCGGTGCCGTGGAGCTGATGACGCAGGTGCGCCGCGCGTTCGGGGACGACGTGCTCGCCGGGATCGGCTCGGTGCTCGACGTCGAGCAGGCGCGGCGCGCGGTGGACGCGGGAGCGCGCTACGTGGTGAGCCCCGTGTTCCGGCGCGCGGTGATGGACGAGGCGCACCGGCTCGGCGTGCCGGCGATGCCGGCGGGGTTCACGCCGACGGAGATCCTCGACGCGCACGAGGCGGGAGCCGACATCGTGAAGATCACCCCGGCGGAGGTCCTCGGCCCGGCGTTCATCAAGGGCGTGCTGGCGCCGATGCCCTTCCTGCGACTGATGCCGACGGGCGGGGTGACGACGGAGAACGTCGGCGAGTGGCTGCGTGCGGGCGCGGTCGCGGTGGGAGTGGGGAGCGCGCTGGTCGACGCGAAGCTCGTCGCAGCGGGCGAGTTCGCGACGCTCACCGAGCGCGCGCGGCGGATGGTGGCCGGGGTGGAACAGGCGCGGCGCGGAGGGGCGCGGTGAAGCGCGTCGTCAGCTTCGGCGAGATCATGCTGCGGCTCTCGCCGCCGGGGCACGAGCGCTTCTTCCAGTCGCCGGAACTGCGCACGTACTTCGGCGGAAGCGAAGCGAACGTCGCGGTGAGCCTGGCGCACTTCGGGGTGCGGAGCGACTACGTGACGCGCGTGCCCGCCAACGCGTTAGGCGATGGGGCGGTGCGCGCGCTGCGCGCCGAGGGCGTCGGCGTCGAGCACGTGGTGCGCGGCGGCTCGCGGCTCGGGCTCTACTTCGTCGAGTCAGGGGCGGATCTGCGGCCGATGCGCGTGGTGTACGACCGCGCGGGCTCGGCGTTCGCACAGCTCGATCCCGCCGGGATCGACTGGGCCGCCGTGCTAACGGGAGCCGACTGGCTGCACCTCTCGGGGATCACGCCGGCGTTGGGCGACGGGCCGGCGCGTGCGGCGCAGGAGGCGGCGACAGCGGCGCGCGGGATCGGCGCGACGGTGAGCCTCGACCTCAACTACCGGCCGGCGCTCTGGGCCGGCCGGGATCCGAGCGCGCTGATCCGTCCCCTAGCCGAGTCGGCCGATGTCCTCATCGCGAACCCCGGCGCGGTGGACGCGATGCTCGACATCCGGGTCGACGGCGCGCTCGAGTGGGAGAAGCGACTCACCGCGATCGCGGCGCGGGTGCACGAGGAGCTCGGCTGCGGTCAGGTCGCGATGACGCATCGCGAGGTGCTCTCCGCGAGCGAGCATGGCTGGAGCGCGGCGCTGTACGAGGCGACCGGAAAGAATGCGCACGCGAGCCGTCGCTACCAGGTGCGGATCGTCGACCGCGTCGGCGGCGGCGACAGCTTCGCGGCGGCGCTGATCTTCGCGCGGTCGAGCGGGCGGGCGGGGCTGGACGCCGTTCGCTTCGCGACGGCGGCGAGCGCACTCAAGCTGACGATCCCGGGCGACTTCAACCGCGTGTCGGTGGAGGAGGTGGATCGCCTGCTGGAGGCGAGCGGATGACGCGGTCGGCGCACTACGTCGAGGAGTGAACGAATGCAGATGACCTTTCGCTGGTACGGGATCGACGATCCCGTCTCGCTGCGGAACATCGGGCAGATCCCCGGGGTGCGCGGCGTCGTCAGCGCGCTCTACGACGTCCCCGTGGGCGAGGCGTGGCCGCTCGACCGGCTGACGCGGCTCGCCGAGCGGATCGACGACGCGGGGCTGCGCTTCACGGTGGTCGAGAGCATCCCCGTGCACGAGGACATCAAGCTCGGCCGCCCGACGCGCGACCGGCTCGCCGACCAGTACGCGGAGAGCATCCGCGCGATGGGAACGTTAGGCATCCCGGTGCTCTGCTACAACTTCATGCCGATCTTCGACTGGACGCGCACCGACCTCGCGATGCCGCTCCCCGACGGATCGACCGCGCTCGCCTACGACGACGCGGCGCTCGCGCGGATCGACCTCTCGCGCGGCACCGGCGATCTCCCCGGCTGGGCCGCCGCCTACGACGGCCCGACGCTCGCGGCGCTGCTCGCCGCCTATCGCGACGTGGACGACGAGCGGCTCTGGGAGAACCTCGCCTGGTTGCTCGAGCGCGTCGTTCCCGTGGCCGAGAGCGTGAACGTGAAGATGGCGATCCACCCCGACGATCCACCGTGGTCGATCTTCGGGCTGCCACGCATCGTCACCGATGGCCCCGCGCTCGAGCGCCTCGTGAAGCTCGTCGACAGCCCGTCGAACGGCGTCACCTTCTGCACGGGCTCCCTCGGTGCCGATCCAGCGAACGATCTGCCGGCGATGGTGCGCCGGCTCGGCGAGATGCAGCGCATCAACTTCATGCACTGCCGGAACGTGAAGATCACCGGCCCGCGGCGCTTTCACGAAAGTCCGCACCCCACCGCGCTCGGCGACGTCGACATGGCGGGGGTGATGCGCGCGCTGCACGACACCGGCTTCACCGGCCCGATGCGACCCGACCACGGCCGGATGATCTGGGGGGAGCGCGGCCGGCCCGGCTATGGGCTGCACGATCGCGCGTTAGGCGCGACGTACCTGCAGGGGTTGTGGGAGGGGATCGCGGTGGCGAGGAACCAGGGGTCAGGGGTCGGGGGCCAGGGGTAAGGGCTCGGCAGACAGGGGAGATGGGACGAGGGAGGGCCGTTTGGCCACTCCCTCGTTCCGCATCCGGCTGACCCCTGACCCCCGACCCCCGGCCCCTGCGTCAGCGACCCCTCACCCCCGAGTTCCTCAGCTCTTCCGCTCGTCGAGGAGCTTCTGCGCCGCCATCATGTGACCCTGGAACGCGGGCGCGACGGTGGTCTCGAGGTTCTTGAGCTCCTCGTTCTGCGTCGCGGGGAGCAGGGTGCCCTTCACCGCGTCGAGCACCGCCTTGTGGAAGTCGACTTCGTGCTGGAGGAAGACGCGGTCGAACTCGGCCCCCTTCGCGTGCTTCAGCTCGCGCAGCGCCTTCAGGTGCGCCTGGTAGAGCGCGAAGTCCTTGCCCGGCGGGGTCGGCGTGACCTTGAGCTTCGCCGCGAGGTCGCGCCCCTGCTGGCGGACGACGGTGTGGTCGTGGACGAGCATCTTCCCGAAGTCGCGCACCTCCTTCGTCGTCCCCTTCTTCGCCGCGATGCGGCCCGTCTCGATGTCCCAGCTGTTCGCGGCGTCGAAGATGGCGACGATGGTCGGATCGTCGATCGCCGGCTTCGCCGATGCGGCGGGGGCGGATGAGCCTTCCGCGCGTCCCTGGGCCCCGAGCAGCAGCGGGGTGATGGTCAGGGCGGCGGCGATCGCCGCGCCTCGGAAGGTGAGCGTGACCCTCTGCATGAACGTGCTCCTGTTGGAGAAAGTGGCGACCTCGCGCGCCGGCGGCGCCTCCGGTCGTTCCCGGAGCATACGAGCGGGTCCGTAATTTGTCAATATTTTCTTTGACTTATTGTTCGCGGACCGTTCCGGTGCTATTCTTCCGGAGGCCGCGACGGGAGGGACGATGAGCTGGTGGACGCGACATTTCGGCGGGACGACCCGGGGGCGCATCGTCGCGCTGCTCCGGCGCGCCCTGCTGCCGCTTCAACATCACCGCGGCCTGACGCATTCGCGGCCCCCCCGACCCTCGACCCCCGACCCCCCCGACCCCTTGCAGACCAAGTTCTTCCGCTGGTCCGACATGCCGAAGGAGCGCGTCACCGACCAAATCTCGCGCCGGCTCGTGACGGGGGAGCGGATGATGCTC
>JABFXM010000329.1 GCA_013361745.1 Gemmatimonadaceae bacterium
AGAGAAGGAGTGGCGCCATGGACTTCGGCACGTAGACGCGGCTCGCCGCCGAGCACTTCTGTCCCTGGTACTCGAAGCCGCCGCGCACGATCGCGACGGCCAGCGCCGCCGGGTCCGCGCTCGCGTGCGCGAGGATGAAGTCCTTCCCTCCCGTCTCGCCGACGATGCGCGGGTACGAGCGGTAGCTCGCCATGTTGCCGCCGATCGTCTTCCACATGTTGTTGAAGACCGCCGTGCTCCCCGTGAAGTGCACCCCCGCGAGATCGTGATGCGAGAGCGCGACCTCGGAGATCATCGCCGGGTCGCCGGGAAGGAAGTTGATGACTCCCGGCGGAAGTCCCGCCTCCTCGAGGATCTTCAGCGTGTACCACGCGCTCATCATCGCCGTCGCCGCGGGCTTCCAGATCACGGTGTTCCCCATCAGCGCCGGCGCCGTCGGCAGGTTGCCGCCGATCGCGGTGAAGTTGAAGGGCGTCACCGCGTAGACGAATCCCTCGAGCGGGCGGTAGTCCATGGTGTTCCAGAACCCCGCCGGCGAGAGCGGCTGCTCGCGATACAGCTCCTGCGCGAAGCCGACGTTGAAGCGCCAGAAGTCGATCAGCTCGCAGGCGCTGTCGATCTCCGCCTGGAACGCGGTCTTCGACTGGCCGAGCATCGTCGCCGCGTTGAGCGTCGAGCGGCGCGTCATCGAGAGCAGCTCCGCCGCGCGGAGGAACACCGCCGCGCGATCCTCCCAGCTCCACGCCGCCCACTCGCGATGTGCCTTCGCCGCCGCGTCGATCGCCTGCGTCACGTGCTCGCGCTTCGCCTTGTGGAAGTCGGCGAGCACGTGCTGGTGCGCGTGCGGCATCACCGCCTGTCCGAGATCGCCGGTGCGGATCTCCTTTCCGCCGATCACGAGCGGGATCTCGATGCGTTCCGCGCTCATCGACGCGAGCCGCTCCTTGAGCGCCTTCCGCTCGGGTGACCCGGGCGCGTACGACTTCACCGGCTCGTTCACCGGTGTGGGGACGTGACGCACGCCCGCGAAGGCGGTGAGCCCCGTCCCGTCGGCGACGCGATCGGTGGGAGTGGCGGGCGGGTTCGTATTCGTGGCGCGCGTGTTCGCGGCGGCGGGAACGGCGGGAGCGGCTGACATGATCTTCCTCGGGCTGGATGCTACTTAATCCTATTCCCATGGGCGGACGAATTGAACCGCGCGACGGGCTGGAGGCAGGAGGCTGCAAGCTGGAGGCGACGGCCACCGCGTCGCCTCCAGCGTCCAGCCTATAGCTTTCAGCCTCCATGCGGATACGCACGACGATTTTTCTCCTGAGCCTCGCGGGCTGCACCGGCCTCTCCACGCCCGTCAGCTGGCGCGACGCGAGCGCGCACGACGCCGACGCGCTTCCCGGCCGCCTCGCGCTCCGCGGCGACAGCGCGGTCTTTCTCGCCGACACACTCGCCGCGGGAGTGACGCTTCCCGCGGGCGCGTGTCCGGGGAGCGCGCGCGTCGCGTGGAGCGGCGCGAGCGGTGCCGAGCGCTACGTCGTCTGGTGGGCGCCGCGCGCCGACTCGAGCGCCGCGCTCCTCTCGGCGCGCAGCACCGACGGGGGAAGGAGCTGTGGCGCACCGGAGCCGGTGGATACCGTCGATCGCTCGACGGCCGGATGCGACCGCCCGCCGCCCGCGATCGCCGCAGATTCCGCGAGTGGCTACGTCCACGTGGCGTACAGCATGCGAGCGCCGGAGGGGACGGGGATCTTCTTCTCGCACTCCATGGAGCACGGCCACATGTACCACTCGCCGGTCGCGATCATGTACGGGGACGTCCCGCGCGATGTGGCGATCGCCTCCCTCGGCGACACCGTCGCCGTCGCCTTCGTCCAGCCGACGCGCTCGCGTCCCGAGCTCGGGCTCGCGCTCTCGCGCACGATGGGGCACATCTTCGAGGAGCGCGTCACCGTGCCGGGGACGGGCGACGCCAGCGACCCCGCGGTCGCTCTCGCGCCCGGGAAGATCGCCGTCGCGTGGGTGCAGCGCGCCCCCGAGTCGGCCTCCGTGCTGATGACCCGCGTCGGCATCCGCGCCGGCGCGAAGACCAACCGCTAGAGACCCGCGAATGAGCACGCACTACTTCGGCGCACACACCATCGACAACGGCGGGATCGACATGGCGGCACGGCGCGCCGGCGCGTCGGCCATGCAGGCGCTGCAGATCTTCACCGCGGTGCCCAAGTACTACAACGAGAAGATCGGCGTCCGCCCCGAGCGCGCCGAGCGCTTTCGCGAAGCGCTGAAGACGACGCAGATCCCGTCGCTGGGCGTCGTCGCGCACGCCGCGTACGTCCTCAACGTCGCCACTCCCGACGAGACGAAGTGGGGACGCGCCAACGCCGGCCTGACGAAGGAGCTCGAGCGCGCGACGATCCTCGGCCTCGGGATGGTCTGCTTCCACCCCGGCGCGGCGACCGACGGTGACCGCGTCGCGGGCGCGAAGCGCGTCGGCCAGGCGATCACCAACGCCCTGCGCACCGTCGAGGGAGACACGAAGCTCCTCGTCGAGAACACCGCCGGGGCGGGGAGCACCGTCGGTCGCACGCCGGAGGAAGTGGGGATGATCCTCGCCAGCGTCCCCGACGCGCTCCGCCATCGCACCGGCTACGGGCTCGACACCTGTCACCTCTTCGCCGCCGGCTACGACCTGGCCTTCGGTCCCGACGCGCCCGCGCTCATCCTCGACGAGTTCGAAAATGCGACCGGCGTCACACCCTCGTTCTTCCACCTGAACGACAGTGCCGGCGCGCTCGGCTCGAACACCGACCGTCACGAGCTGATCGGCGATGGACAGATCGGCACGGACGCGTTCCGCTGGCTGCTCGCCGACAGGCGCACGCGCGGCATCCCCCTCGTCCTCGAGACACCACAGAAGAACTACGACGTCGCCGAGGACGATCCGAGTCCCGATCCCTGGGACGAGAAGATGATGCGATTGCTCGAAACGCTGGCGGGGGATTGAGCGTCTCTGCTGCCGTGGACGCGTGCGGAGTCGCGCGCCCAGAGGGAAATCGAGGGTGCCTCACGGTTGCGGCACGGCGTTTTCAGAGGGGCGAGAGTCGATTTCTCCTATGAAAAATCGCGCGCGGCCTATTGCGCGTCCCGCAGGTCGATATAGTTTGTGCCCCGTCGGACAGGTATTTCCCTCGTGAAACCGGACTCCGATCACTCACAGGAGACACAGCATGGCAGCCAGAAAGAAGGGCGGCGCGAAGAAGGGTGGCGCCAAGAAGGGCGCGAAGAAGAGCAGCAGCGCGAAGCGCGGTAGCGCGAAGAAGGGCGCGAAGAAGAGCAGCTCGCGCAAGAGCGCCGGCAAGAAGCGCAGCGGCGCGAAGCGCACCCCGAACGCGGCCTTCATGAAGCCGATGCAGCCGAGCGAGCAGCTCTCGGCCGTCGTCGGCAGCAGCCCGATGCCGCGCACCGAGGTCACGAAGAAGCTCTGGGGGTACATCAAGCGGAAAGGCCTCCAGGATCCCAAGGAGCGCCGCATGATCAACGCCGACGAGAACCTCCGCCCGATCTTCAAGAAGGATCAGGTGTCGATGTTCGACATGACGAAGCTCGTCAACAAGCACCTGTCGTAAGCTTCGCGACTCGGCGATATGCGAGGGGCGCACCAGCAATGGTGCGCCCTTTTCGCGTTCGCGGCGGACGAATGCCGCTCGGCGGCGTCGGCAAAGGAGAATGGCCTCGCTGCCAGACCTTCGATGCAGGTCTCCGTGGTGAGTGCAGTCGTCTCCATTGTTGATGCAGTGTTCTCCCCCATGCTGTTGCCGGTGCAAAGCCCAGCAGGCGAACGTCCGCCCCGCCACCGCGGAGCCACGACCCGCGTTCGGAGCGATCCGATGCCACCCCGCAGAGCCAGACAGCCCGTGCCGCACGAGCCGTCCGGGTCGTATCTTCCCAGCCGGCTCGCCTCCACGCCGAAACAGTCTGGCGCTCCTCTCCGTCTCGCATCCCGTGGCCAGTAAACGCACGCCCTCGTCCAACAAGCCGAAGAGCACCGTCGCGCAGGCGCGCGGCGGCAAGCGTCCGGCCTCCGGTCGTACCTGGGAGAACTTCAAGTCCATCGTCGCGCTCGTCGCGATCTTCCTCGGCATTCGCGCCTTCATCATCGAGGCGTATCGCATCCCCTCGGGGAGCATGGAGCCGAGCCTGCTCGTCGGTGACTGGCTGTTCGTGAACAAGTTCATCTACGGCCCAACGATCCCCTTCACGAACCACCCGATCCGAGTTCGCATTCCGGGGACGCCGATCCGCTTCTACCGCGATCCGCGGCGCGGGGACATCGTCGTCTTCCAGTCGCCGCCGCAGATCGATCAGCCGGAGGATCCGACGCCGACGCTCGTCAAGCGCGTGATCGGGATGCCGGGCGACACGATCTACATGCGCCAGGGACTCGTCTACGTGAACGGGATCGCGCAGCGGCAGGGCTACGGCGCGCACGAGCCGCCGTCGCCGGACGAGCAGCACCGGTACGACCCGCTCTTCGATTGGCAGCACGCCTTCGAGATTCGCGGCACGCGCTTCGGCGCGCCCCCCGCGCAGCCGACGCACGACGACTGGGGGCCGCTGCGGATCCCCGAGAATCGCTACATGATGCTCGGCGACAACCGCTACAACTCGAAGGACAGCCGCTACTGGGGACTCGTCCCGCGGACCAACGTGCGCGGCCAGCCGATGTTCGTGTACTACTCGTACGATCCCGAGTGCGGCTCGGGCGTCTGCTTCCTCACCGACATTCGCTGGAAGCGGCTGGGCCACCTCATCCGGTGACCCGCCTAACGCGCGAGCCCGGGCCGGGGGAACGGTTCGCGCCGGAGGTCGCGCGTCCACCGTCCGGCGCGCAGCTCGTGCGCGGGCTCTCGCTGCTCGGCACCGTCGCGCTGGTCGTCGGGAACATGGTGGGGACGTCGATCTATACCCTCCCCGCCTCGCTCGCGAAGACGGCCGGCCCGTACGGGCTCGTCGCCTGGGGCTTCGTCGCCGCCGGCTACCTCGTCGTCGCGCTCGTCTACGCGCGGCTCGGCACTCGCTTTCCGCGCACCGGCGGGCCGTACGTCTACGCCCGCGCCGCCTTCGGCGACTTCACCGGGTTCGTCACCGTCTGGTCGTACTGGGTCAGCACGGTCATCGGCAACGCCGCGATCGTCACTGGCGCCGTCGGCTACGTCAGCGGCTTCTCCGCCGCGCTCGAGGGAAGCACGGCGCTCCGCTTCGCGCTCGCCCTCGTGCTCGTCTGGGGATTCTGTCTCCTCAACGTGCTCGGCGTGCGGCAGAGCGGTCGAGTGCAGACGGCGGTGATGTTCCTCAACCTCGTCCCGCTCGCGCTCGTCGCCCTCGCCTCGCTCGCGTACTTCGAGCCGGCGAACCTCCACCCGTTCGCGCCTAACGGTCTCGGCGCGATCGCCGGCGGCGCGGCGCTCGTGGTCTGGGCCTACTCGGGAATCGAGTCGGCGACCGTCCCCGCGGAGGAGGTCCAGGCACCCGAGCGGACGATCCGCCGCGGGACGATGATCGGCTACTGGGTGGGCACCGCGGTCTTCCTCTTCACCGCGCTCGCCGTCGCCGGCTCGCTGCCTAACGCGACCGTCGCCGGCTCGCCGCGCCCGATCGCCCTCGCCGCCGAGCACGCGCTCGGCCACTGGGCGGGAAAGATCGTGGGGCTCGCGGCG
>JABFXM010000470.1 GCA_013361745.1 Gemmatimonadaceae bacterium
GCTGGCGGGCAGCGGGTCGGTCGCATACGTCCGCGGTTATGTCCACCCGCTCGCACTGCTCTCGCGCGTGTTCGAGACGGTCGCGAGCCACACGCCCTCGGCTGCCCCCGCGAGGGCCAACGCCTCGCCCGCGCCGCACAAGCTCGAGGCTCCGGTCCCGGAGATCGTCGTCCCGGAGTCGCTGGTCTCCGCGTCGGCGCGAGATGGAGGGACGACCGACGGCGTCGGCGCGCAGCCGCGCGACACCGAGCCCGACGACGGACTTCATCCGAAGCTGAAGGCGGACGTCGACGGTACCGCGAGCGCGAGCGCCGTCGAGGTCGATGCGCTGTCGCGATCCATCGATCGATCGACTCAGGCGAAGCTCGACAGCGTCGAGCGCGCACGCCTCGCGGCGAAGATGCCGGTAATCCGGAAGCCATAGCGCGCTGCACCGCGGGGCGGCCGCGCTCGCTCCCTTTCCAATTCCAGCGCTGAGGCTTAGTATCGTGCCGTCGCGCGGACCCCTTCGCGCGACTCTCTCAGCCGCGCGCCATCGGGCGCGTTATTCGTTCCCCCCCGCGAGCGTCGCCGTGCAACGGCGCTTCGTGCCACGACATTCGGAGGACGCACATGCGATTCCGTCCCGGACGGTCCCTCGCGCTGTTGGCGGTGCTGGCCATGCCGGCCGCTCTCCGCGCTCAGGGATTCGGTCTCAACGAGATCGGCTCCTGCGCCGTCTCGCGCGCGTCGTCACTGACCGGCGCGCCCTGCGACGATGCGTCGGCGCTGTTCTGGAACCCGGCCGCCGGAACGAGCCTCGCGCGCGGCATCAGCGCGTACGGCGGCCTGGCGTCGATTCGGGTGGGCGGCAACTACACCCCCGATTTCACCTCCGGCGCGCAGTACTACCGCCCGAACATCCCCACGGCCTTCCCGCCGCACCTCTTCGTCAACTGGCGCGGCGCGGGACGCTACGCCGCGGGGCTCGGCGTGTACGTTCCCTACGGTCTGACGTCGCAGTGGCGTGACGATTTCCCGGGCCGCTTCTCGGCACTCCATGCGTCGATCGCCACGATCTACGTGCAGCCCAATCTCTCGATCGACGTGACCCCGAACTGGTCGATCGGCGGCGGCCCCGTGTTCGGCCACTCGACCGTCCAGCTCTCGCAGTCGCTCGATCTCTCGCAGCAGGTGCTTCCGACGGGCGCGACCTTCGCCCAGCTCGGGATCGCGCCCGGCACAGAGTTCGGGCGCGCGATGCTCAAGGGCAGCGCGAACGGGTACGGCTTCCACGTCGGCGTGCATGGCCACATCGGAAGCTCGCTGCAGGTCGGTGCGCGCTTCCTCTCGTCGATGGCGTTCGACTACAACGACGCGAACGCGCGCTTCGTGCAGCTCGCGACGAACCTCGTCGTGCCTGACGCGACGATCGCCGGCGCGCTCGGCGTCCCGAAGGGCACGCCCTACGACTACATCCTCGCGACGCAGTTCCGCAGCGGCGGCGCGCTCGTCACGCAGAAGGTGAAGACGACGATCACGCACCCCGGCCAGTTCGAGGTCGGCGTCGGCTACACCGCCCCGACCGGCACCCTGCTCTCCTTCGACTACGGCTACGTGCTCTGGTCGAAGTTCAAGGAGCTCCCGGTGGACTTCCAGGGACCGGCGGCGAGCCGCAGCCGCACGCTCATCGAGGACTACAAGAACTCGGCGTCGTACCGCTTCAGCGCCGAGCAGAAGTTCGCGCAATGGTGGAATCTCAGCGCGCGCGCCGGCTTCTCGTACACGCAGACCCCCGCGCCCGACGTGACCGTGACGCCGCTGCTCCCCGACATGGATCGCCGCAACTTCGCCGGCGGGATCGGCCTTCCCCTCGGTCCGCGCTACTCGGTGGACCTCGGCTACCTGCACGTCGACACGCAGGGCCGCCGCGGCCGCATCGCCGAGCGCACCTCGTACAGCCAGACCGCCGCGCAGCTCAACTCGGGCTTCTATCGCCTGAACGCGGACATCGTCTCGCTCAGCCTCAAGGCGCACTTCTAACAGTCGCCGACCCAGGAGACCCGAATGATTTCCTCGAAAGTCAGAGCCGGCGCCGTCGGCGTGACCGCGCTGACGCTCGCGGTCGCCGCGTGCACGAAGGACGCGGTTGACATCCTGCCGCCGAAGACGACCCCGGTGAACGCGCTCTTCACGAGCTACGTATCGTTAGGCAACAGCATCACCGCGGGCTATCAGTCCGGCGGGATCATGGACTCGACGCAGCGGCAGAGCTACGCCTTCCTGCTAGCGCAGCAGATGCGGACGCAGTTCAACTATCCGGCGCTCGCGACGCCAGGATGCCCGCCGCCGGTGGTCAACTTCCTGACGCAGGCGCGCTACGGCGGTTCGAACAGCACGAGCACGACCTGCGCGTTGCGCGACGCGGCATCGGCGAACGCGATCATCAACAACGTCGCCGTGCCGGGCGCGGCGTCCGTCGATCTCACGGCGACGACGAGCGCCTCCTCGAACATCCTCACCTCGCTCTTCCTCGGTGGGAAGTCGCAGGTCGCGAAGGCGCTCGACGCGCGGCCGACCTTCGCGACGGTCTGGATGGGGAACAACGACGTCCTCGACGCCGCGGCCAAGGGGCTCGCCTACTTCTCCAACACCGCCAGCGCCGGCGAGAAGGCGCTCCTCACGCAGTTCGCGAGCCCGGGCATCACACCGGCCGCGACCTTCATCACGAACTATCGCAACGGCATCAACCTGCTGAACTCGCGGGGAACGCTGAAGGGCGGAGTGCTCATCGGCGTCGTCAACGTGACGGCGATCCCGCTGCTCTTCCCCGCCGAGTCGCTCTACACCAACCCGACCTTCAAGGCGATGTTCGACGCTGCGGCGGGCGGGACGGTGACGCTGATCCCTAACTGCATCGGGTCGCACGCCCTGCTCTCCTTCGCGGTCACCTCGGTGATGCGCTCGAACGCGAACTTCCGCTACGTGAGCTGCCAAAAGAACGTGCCGGCCGCGCCCCTCGGCGACGCGTTCGTCCTCGACACCACCGACCAGCGGATCTTCAACTCGACCATCACCGCGTACAACGCGTACATCGCGGCGAAGGCGGACAGCATCGGTTTCGCGTACTTCGATCCCAACGCCGCGCTCGGGCAGCTGCGCGCCGCGGGCGCGATCCCGACGCTCCCGAACGTCACGAGCGCCACGGCGCCCTTCGGCAGCTACATCTCGCTCGACGGTGTCCATCCCGCCGCCCCGGCGCACAAGCTGATCGCGAACTCGCTCGTCGCTCTCATCAACACGAAGTACCGGACGAACATCACCGCACTCCCCTGATCGCTCGCGGTACGAAGCATGTGAGGGGCGGGAGCGCAGTCGCGCTGGCGCCCCGCCCGCGGTTCTGCACCGCGCCGTCAGCCCGAGCGCAGCGCCCGCTCGAGATCGGCGATGATGTCGTCCGGGTGCTCCAACCCGATCGACAGCCGCAGCAGGTTCTCCGGCGCGCGCGTCGTCGGCCCTTCGACGGAGTGCCGGTGCTCGATCAGGCTCTCCGGGCCACCGAGGCTCGTCGCCCGCGTGAACAGCTCGACCCGCGCCGTGACACGCAGCGCATCCGCCGCGCCGCCGCGCACCTGCACCGACAACATCCCGCCGAAGTCCGACATCTGACGCGCCGCGATCGCGTGTCCGGCATGACTCGGCAGCCCGGGATAGTGTACCGTCTCGACTCGCGGATGCTTCGCAAGAAACTCCGCCACCGCGCGCGCGTTCGCGCAGTGCCCGCGCATGCGATACGGCAGGGTCCTTATCCCGCGCACCGCGAGCCAGCACTCGAACGGAGAGGGCACCGCGCCGCCACTCCCCTGGATCGCCCGCACTCGCGCGAACAGCTCGTCCTCCTCGCGCCCGACGATCGCACCGCCGAGGATGTCGCTGTGCCCGCCGAGATATTTCGTCGTCGAGTGCATCACGAGGTCGCAGCCGAGATCGAGTGGCCGCTGCAGCACCGGCGTCGCCCAGGTGTTGTCGACGATCGTCCGCGCGCCGTGACGCTTCGCGATCGCCGCGACCTTCGCGATGTCGGTGATCGCCAGCAGCGGGTTCGACGGGCTCTCGAGCCACACGAGCCGCGTCTCCTTCCGCATCGCGCGCTCGACGGCGTCGGCGTCGCGCGTGGCGAGAAAGGTGAAGCGCAGTCCCCATGGCTCGAACAGCTCGCGCGCCAGCTTGAGCGTCCCGAAGTACGCGTCCTCCGTCATCACGACGTGGTCGCCCGGCGTCAGCGCCTGCAGCACGCTCATCGTCGCCGCCTGTCCGGAGCCGAACGCCGCGGCCGCCGTCCCGCCCTCCAGTGCCACGAGCAGTCGCTCGAGCGCGTCGAGGTTCGGGTTCGAGTATCGCGAGTAGACCCACCCGTGCGGCATCGTTCCGTCGGCCGCGCGCTCGAAGGTGGTCGAGAGGGAGATCGGCGGCGTCACCGCGCCGGTAGCGGGATCCGGCGCGTGGCCGGCATGGACGGCGAGCGTTTCGAGCTTCATCGTCAGGGTCGGGTGATCCGGATCGCGGCCTTGTACGCGCGCCGCGGACTGGCGTCGTTGATGCAGAGAAGCTAGCACCACCGTCATCCACCGGCAGGGCCGGCGGAGGAGGCCATGACACTCGCGATCGGCGCTCTCGTCATCGCGGCCCGTCTGCTCGTCGCTCAGGCGCCCGACTCGGTCGTGCGCCCGTTGTCGCCCGCCGACTCGATCGCCACGCAGAAGGCGGCGCGGCGGGCACAGAAAGAGTTCGAGCAGCGTCGCTTCATGCTCCTGCCGACGGTGCCCGGTGGCGGCGACCGCTGCGACGTGCGTGTCGGCCGCTGGTGCTACTGGCAGGACGGCGAGGATTCCGCGCCCCCGGAGCCGAAATCGATCGACGCGCTCCGCGCGAAGTTTCTCGCGCGACTCGGCGACCTCGCGGCGCGTAACCCCGCCGACGGCTGGATCGCGGGACAGCGCGTGCGCTACCTCGTCGAGGCGAAGCGCACTGACGACGCGCTCGCCGCCGCGAAGGAGTGCCGCGCCGCGGCGTCGTGGTGCGCGTCGCTCGCCGCCCTCGCCCTATCGCGAGGCGGCGACGTCGGCGCGGCGGACAGTGCGGTGACCGCGGCGCTCGAGGCGATGTCGCCCGAGCAGCGCTGCAGCACCCTCGACATCGAGCCGCTGCTCGACGGCGTCTTTCGCGAGCGCTATCACGCCGCGAGTTGCGCCGGACGCGACTCGCTCCGCGCGCGCTGGCTCTGGCTCGCCCGCGCGAGCTACGCGACGCCCGGCAACGAGATCCGCGTCGAGCTCTTCGCGCGCGACATGCTCGCACGTCTCACCAGCGAATCCAGCTCTCCGTACGACCCTGTCACCGGAAAGGACCTGCGCGAGGTCGTCCTCCGCTACGGCTGGGCGACGGCCTGGGGAAAGACGCTGCCGGGCCCCGGGTTGACACTCGGCGACAGGCCGCGCGCCGTCGGTTTCGATGGCGACCGCACCTTCGCCCTCGCCCCGACCGATGGAGAGCTCGAGGACCCGACCACGATCGGTGACGCGGCGCGAGTACGCGACGACCCTACCGCGCGCGCACGATTTCCGGTGCGCGGCGCGAAGACGCTGGGCGGGCTGACGGAGCGCGTCGCACTGTTCCGGCGCGGCGACTCGACGCTCGCGATCGCGGCCTTCGACGCGAGCTCGG
>JABFXM010000074.1 GCA_013361745.1 Gemmatimonadaceae bacterium
GCCGCTCGACGTCGCGGACGCCATCGAGGGCCGCGCGCAGCTTGGCCCGCGCGATCGCGTCGCCGACGAGCGCCGCGACCGCGTCGAGCCGTGCGACGATCGTCGCACGGTCGGTGAGGGGCGCGAGCAGCCACTGCCGGACGAGCCGCGCGCCCATCGGCGTGAGAGTCCGGTCGACGACGTCGAGCAGCGTCCCCGCCGTTCCGCCGCGCAGCGACTCGACGAGCTCCAGGTTGCGACGCGTCATCTCGTCGAGCGCCATGACCCCGCCGGCGCGCTCGATGGTCGGCCGCGCGAGATGCGGAACGCCGGCGGGCTGCAGCTCACGGAGATATCGCAGCAGCGCGCCCGCGGCGCCGACCGCGGCGTCATCGTCGGCTCCGATCCCGAGCCCGTCGAGCGAGTGCAGCGCGAAGTGGCGCGCCAGCTCGTCGCGCGCGACGCCGGCGTCGAACTCCCATCCCTCACGCTCGGTCAGCAGCGCGCCTTCGACGTTCGGCAGCGCCGGCGGCGACGCGTCCGTCGCGCGCGCGACGAGCAGCTCGCGCGGCGCGAGTCGCGCCAGCACCGGCTCGAGCTCGCGCGTCGGAACGAGAAAGAGCCGCAGCTCCCCGGTGGAGACGTCCGCCGCCGCGACGCCGGCGACCGCACGCTCTCCCGCGCCGGCGATGCGCACCGCGCAAAGGTAGTTGTTGCGCGTTCCGTCGAGCAGGTCGTCCGCGAACGCCGCTCCGGGAGTGATCGTCTCGACGACCTCGCGGCGGACGATCCCCTTCGCGAGCGCCGGATCCTCGACCTGCTCGCAGATCGCGACGCGATGTCCCTGCTGCACGAGCCGGCGGAGATACTCGCTGACCGCCTTCACCGGGATCCCGGCGAGCGGGACCTCGGACGCGCCGCCGTTGTTCCGCGACGTGAGCGTCAGGCCGAGGACGCGCGACGCCAGCTCGGCATCCTCGTAGAACATCTCGTAGAAGTCGCCCATCCGGAAGAACAGGATCGCGTCCTGATGGCGGCCCTTGATCTCCCGGTACTGCTGCATGAGCGGCGTCTCCACCTTGCTCATCGCGGCTCCGCCTCGACGACGATGGCGGTGGTGCGCGCGGCCTTCAGCTTCGCCGCGGTCTGCGCCGCGGCGGCACGCGTCGCGTAGCGTCCGATGCGCACACCGTACAGCTTCCCACGCGGTACGATGCGCGCCGCGTAGCCGCGCGCGACGAGTCGCTGCCGCACCCGGTCCGCGGCGACGTGTGTCGGGCCGGCACCCACCTGCACCGTGTATTCGAGGCGCGGCGCCGCGGCCGTTCGGCTGGCGGCGCGCGATGCCGGCTCCGCGGATGGCGGGGTCGCCGCGCCGCTCGATCGCACGGCGTCGACGCTCGTCATCGCGGAGACGTTCGTGCACCGGGCGCGCTCGCCGGCGATCTGGTTGGTGAGCTCGATGTTCGTGGCCGGCACCGACACGCGCGCGCTGTCCATCGCCGCGCACCCGCGCGGTGCGTCGCCAGACTCGAAGGCGATACGGCCGAGCCACTACCACGCGGTGGCGCGCTTGTCCGGCGGCGGATACTCGCCGAGCAGACGCTCGAGATGCTGGCGTGCGAGCGCGCGATCCCCGCGCGCCATCTCCAGCTGCGCCAGCCGGATCAGCGCGGCGGGCACCCGTGGCGAGAGTGGATACTCGACCGCGACGCGCCGGTAGTCGCGCTCCGCCTCGAGCGCGTTCGCCGCGAGGGCCGCGCGCCAGTACAGTCCTTCGGCATAGCGCAGCGACGCGGCGGGGACGCGCGCGAGGGTCGAGTCGACCACGGCACGTCCGGCCGCGCCGTCGCCCGTGGAGACGAGGACCTGCGCGCGCGCGTACGCGATCGAGTCGCCCGCGGGCACGCCCTCGGGCGCATCCTGCGCCCGCGCGACACCCAACGTTAGGCAGGACACGGCGACGACACCCGCGAGACGACGCATCCTCATCAGGCGGCTGCCGAGCGCTGGGTCGCGAGACCGCAGAGGGAGAGGACGAGCGTCGCCAGCGCCTGCTCGTCCGAGGAGAGGCGCGACTCCTTGAGCGCGCAGTCGGTCGCGAGCAGGAGCGACAGGGCGCGATCGAGCTGTGGCGTCGTCCACCGCTCGACGCCGCGGGTCCACGCCTTCACGGCGTCGCCCCAGGAACGGCCGGTGAACGCGCCCCCGCTCTCCTTGAGCAGCGTGAAGAGCTCGTTGTACATCTGGCCCATCGGCGCCCCGCGGTCGCGGAGGGCTCGCGCCCACGCGACGGCGAGCATCTGCGTCGCGAGCGCCATGGTGATCGTGACCGCGTTCGTCTTCGGTTGCTGCAGGACGTGCGGCAGGAGATCGATCGCGCGCGCCGCGTCCCGGTCGAGCACCGCGTCGAGCAGATCCCCCAGGGTCTCGCCATGGCGGACGCCGACGATTGCCGTCACCGCGTCCTCGTCGATCTCGCGGCCCGCCGCGTAGCTCGCCAGCTTGTCGAGCTCCGCGCGCAGCGCGGGCAGATCGTTGCCGACCGCCTCGTGCAGCAGCGCCACCGCGCGCTCGCCGATCGTCGCGCCGAGCTCCTTCGCCTGGTGCTCGATCCATTTCGGGACGCGGTCCTCCGTCAGCGGATCGAAGCAGACGGCGATCCCCGCCGCGTTCTCGAGCTTCTTGTCCGCCTTCGCGTCGCCCATGGTCACGAGCGCGACCACCGTGTCCGCGGAAGGCCGCGTCAGATAGCGATCGAGCGCTGCGCGCGCATCCTTCTTCAGCGCGCCGACGTCGCGCACCACCAGCATCCTGCGCTCGGCCATCATCGGCGGCGTGTCGAGCAGCGACGCGAGCGTCCCCGCGTCGACTTCGTTTCCGCGGCGGACCTCGAAGTTGAAGTCGCGCGTCGCCGGATCGACCACCGCGGCGACGAGCTGCTTCACCGCGTCTTCCTTCAGGAAATCGTCCTCGCCGTGCACGTAGTACACGGGCGCGAACTGGCGGTCGCGAATCGACTTGAAGAAGGCGCGCTGCTCGGCGACGGACATGGCGGGGAATATACTTCCCCGGCCCGTCGTCGGGTCAGCGTCCGGTGTAGTTGACCAGCCGCAGCTCGCCCGCGGCGAAGTGCAGCGGCGCCTGCTCGGCGGCGAGCACCGCGGGCCAGACGCCGATCCCCGTAGAGGCCGTGGCCACCATGGCGCTCGGCGCGATCGAGGACGAGAACGGATCCGACTCGATGGTCGGCAGCGAGGCGACGACCGGCGGCATCACGAGGTCGCGCGGTGTGGCGCTCGAGCGCTGCGTGACCGCGAAGGCGAGAAGGCCGGCGGCGACGACGCCGGTCGTCAACGCGACGAAGGCGCCGGGATGCGTCCGCAGAAACCCGCGGTCGGCGATCGGCGCCTCGTTCTTCAGCGACTGGATGCGTGCCTGGAGCCGCTCGGAGAAATCGGGTGACGGCTCGATCTCCGGGATGTTGCGAACGACGAGGAGCGCGCGCCGGACCAGCGTGTCGTGATGCGCGCAGCGCTCACACTCGATCACATGGCGTTGCATCCGCACCAGGTCCAGTCCCGGTAGCAGATCGTCGACGAATGCGACGTGGTTGCGGCGAAATTCTCGGCAGTCCATGTGCGCTTCGGTACCCGCCGGTACAGGGGAAGGTTCCTGGCAATAACCTGACGGTGGACTGCCGGGGGCGGTAGAGGCAACCGTAGTTGCCAGTTGCCAGCTGTCAGGAAGGGCGTAAAAGCGAACCGCGGTTGGGTTGCGTCCCCAACCGCGGTCTCAGTTCCGCCGTCGCTCACTGCCTATGGCTTCCAGCCGGCAGCCCTACCCCAGCGACGGCTCGATGATCTCGGCGAAGGCGTTCCGCGCCCGGTTCAGGCGCGACTTCACCGTGCCCAGGTTGCACTCCGTGATCTCGGCGATCTCCTCGTAGGACTTCCCCTCGAGCTCGCGGAGCACGAACACCTCGCGGTGGTGCGCCGGCAGCTTCGCGACGGAATCCTCGACGAGCTCCCGCAGATGCCGCTTCCGGAAGAGATCGTCCGGACGGGCGGTCGTGTCCTCGAACTGCAGCGGACGATCGTCCTCCTGCCAGTTCTTCCGGATCGTCTGGAAAAGCACCAGCGGGTTGCGCGACCGATTGCGCAGCTCGTTCTTCGCCAGGTTCGACGCGATCGTGTAGATCCACGTCGAGAACTTCTTCGACCGGTCGAACCGGTGCAGGTGACGGTATACCCGGATGAAGACCTCCTGCACGAGGTCCTCCGCCTTCTCGCGGTCGCCGATCGTCCGGTAGACGAAGTTCAGCAACCGCCCCTGGTACCGTTCCACCAGCTCCTGGAACGCCCGCTCCTCCCCACCAAGGAACGCAGTCACGACTCCCGCATCATCGAGTCCGCGCAACTGCTCCCTGACCGCCGCGCCAGGCAACGTAGCTGGTCGCTTCATCGCGATCTCTGCCATGCTTCCTTCCCTTCCGGGATGCTCCCGGTCAAAGGGTACGCTCCGACAAGAACAGGGTCGTGAGTCCGTCCTCCCCTTCGGGTCCACTCGACTCTACACCGTGTATCAAAGCACCACCCGTGCCGCGCCAACCACTCCGTGCGCCGTGACGTAACAGAATATAATTCAATCGGTTACGGATTTCAAACTGAAGCAGTTCCGAGCTCTGCTTCCGGCGTTGTCATCCTCCATGGACGTTTCATCGGGACACTGTCCGGAGTGATGCGAGCGCTACCGTTGAACCTGGCGCCGGCACCCCGCGTCACCGAGCTGGACGTCCCGCGCCCGATGATTTGCACAGCGCTTCCCGATCCCGGAGAGCAACGAACTACTACTACCGGGTTATATAGTCCCGCTTTCCTTGCCCTTGGATGACGTATCTGCCGCCGCGATGTTAGCACACTCGACAGCGCGCCGATCGCGCAGTTCACATCGGCGATCTCGCTGCGGTCCCGCGTTAGATCTTCGCGGCCCAACGCGCGGCGTACATCAGCGCCAGCGCGGTCTTCGCGTCGCGGATCTCTCCCGAACCGACCCGGTCGAGCGCGTCGCGCAGGCTCATCGGCACGATCTCCATGAACTCGTCATGCTCGTGTGCGGTCTCGCCCCGCACCAGACCGGTCGCCATGAAGACGTGAATCACCTCGTCCGTGAACCCCGGTGTCGTGAACATCGTGTAGAGGTGTGAGACACGCGCGGCGGTGCATCCGGTTTCCTCGCGGAGCTCGCGAACCGCGCAGGCGTGCGGCTCCTCTCCCGCGTCGAGTCGCCCCGCCGGGATCTCCCACAGGTAGCCGCCGGCCGCGTATCGGTACTGTCGCAGCAGCAACAGCTGCGGGTCGGCGCTTGTCGGATCGGTGAGGAAGGGGACGACGGCGCTCGCGCCGGGATGGCGGATGACATCCATCTCGCCCGTCGAGCCGTTCGGAAAGCGCACCGTATCGGTGTACAGATCGATCACCCGGCCATGATGGACGAGCTTCGAGTCGAGTTGATTTTCTCGCACGTGTCGGTGTTGTGTGAGGCGGATGTCGCGGCGCTGCTCGCCGGGCGCTCAGGTCGCGATGCGGTAGCCGGTCTTGCGAACGGTGAGGATGTGGCGCGGATTCGCCGGGTCGGCCTCCAGCTTCCGCCGCAGCTCGGCGACGTGGGTGTCGACCGT
>JABFXM010000288.1 GCA_013361745.1 Gemmatimonadaceae bacterium
GTTCGGGGCGCGATCGCGCTGTTTCTTTGCGCGCCCGGTCTCGTCGCGGCGCCGCGCGTCTCCGCCGCGCAGGGCGCCGCACACGTCGCCGCGGAGGTCACCGCGCCGGATACGACGGTCGTGCGCGATCTCCCGCTCATCGAGAACCCCTCGCCCCGGCCGGGGCGCGTGCTCGCCGTCTTCCTCACCGGCGATGGAGGCTGGGCGATGCTCGACCGATCGATCGCCCGCGTCCTCGCGGACAGCGGGATTTCGGTGGTCGGCTTCGACTCGCACGCCTACCTCGGCCGCCGCCGGACGCCGGACGAGACCGCACGCGATGTCGCGAGGGCCGCACGTCACTATCTCGCGCAGTGGCATCGCGACCGGCTGCTGATCGTCGGCTATTCGCGCGGCGCCGATCTCGCCCCGTTCGTCGCGACGCGTCTGCCGGCGGATCTCCACGCGTCGCTGGCCGGCGTCGCGATGCTCGGTCTCGGGCACAGCGCGTCCTTCGAGTTCCCTCTGCTGGATTTCGTGCGCGACGTCGAGCGGCCCGGCGACCCGCTCATACTTCCGGAGCTCCAGCGCCTCCGTGGAACGCCGATGCTCTGCGTCTTCGGCACCGACGAGCAGCGGTCGGCCTGCCGCGACGCAGACGCGGCACTCATCGCACGCTACTCACGCGACGGCGGCCACCACTTCATTGGTGACTACAAGGCGATCGGCGGTCTGATCGCCGCGACCTTCACGAAGTGAGCGCGGGACGGGCGACCATCGGTCGCCCGTCCCGCGCTGTGGTCAGCCGCCGGTCTGGCCCCCGATCACCGGGATCACCTCGCCGGTGATGTAGCTCGAGCACGACGGCGCGGCGAGGAAGACGTAGATCGGTGACAATTCCTCCGGCTGCGCCGCGCGCTTCATCCCCGTCTGCGACCCGAACTCCGCGACGTCCTTTGCCGGCCTGTCGGCGGGGTTGAGCGGCGTCCAGACGGGTCCCGGGGCGACCGCGTTCACCCGGATCCCCTTGTCGAGCACGTTCTCCGAGAGCGAGCGCGTGAAGGCGTGGATCCCACCCTTCGTCGTCGAGTAGTCGAGCAGCTCCTTGCTCCCGCGAAGACCCGTGACGGAGCCGGTGTTGATGATCGAGCTCCCCTTCTTCAGGTGTGGGAGCGCGGCCTTCGCCATGTAGAAGTAGCCGTACAGGTTCGTCTTCATCGTCCGGTCGAAGTGCTCCGGGGTGATGTCGTCGAGCGACTCGGCGTGCTCCTGGAATGCCGCGTTGTTGACGAGGATGTCGAGGCGGCCGAACTCCTGAAGCGTTCGCTCGACGACCTCCTCGCAGAACTCGAAGGTGGATACGTCGCCGGGGAGGAGAAGGCAGCGTCCGCCCTCCTTTTCCACAGCGCGCTTCGTCGTTTCGGCGTCGCGCTGCTCCTCGGGCAGATACACGATCGCGACGTCGGCTCCCTCGCGCGCGTAGAGCACCGCCACTGCGCGCCCGATCCCCGAGTCGCCGCCGGTGATGATCGCGACCATGTCCTTCAGCTTCTCGGACCCCTTGTACGTCGGCGCGAGATAGCGCGGCTGCAGCTCGAGGTCCGCCTCGAGCCCGGGCTTCGCGAGGTGCTGCTCCGGGAACGGACCCTCCGGCTGCTTCCGCGCTCCGGTCTGCACCGCCTTTTCGCTCTCCTCCTTCTTCCCCTTCTTCGACTTCGTGGCATCGCCCGCGTCGATCTCGCGCTGGATCTCGCGGTACTTCTCGCCGACTGGCGAGGTGCGGCGCGTCCCGCTCTCCCCGGTCGCCGAGGACGCCTCCATCGCGCGCTCGTCGCCCTGATCTCCGTGCCCCGCCCGTTTCTTCGCCACTGCCGCCCTCCGCTGATTGTTCGTCTGCCGATGCGGCGGAGCGTTGCAACGGGCGGACCGGCGCCCGTCGAACCGCCATGTGGCATCACCTCTGCCTGAACGAGCCCGCCCACGCGGTCGGCGGCCGCGGCCGTGGCGCCCCGGGCCATCCGAACGGGAACTCCGCGGCGCGGTTCCCCGTTACTGACTTTCGAGTCAGTAATCGATTACCTTTCGAGCTTCGTGGCCGCAGCCCGGGGTCCGTCTCGCATCGCCGGCTCGACCCGTCGCCGAACGCATCGTCTCTCCAGCACGCATAGATGAGCACCTCCGCCGAAGCTGAACCCGCAGCACGCTCCACCCCGGCGTACCCGCCCTCGCTGACCCGCTCCGGCGCGTTCCGCGCTGCGGCGGCGCACGTCGAGAAGTATCGCTGGCTCATCCTGCTCGGGCTGATCACCGCCGCGATCATGGAGGTGCTCGACACCACGATCATCAACGTCGCCCTCCCGCAGATGGCGGGAAACCTCGGCGCGACGCAGGAGGAGATCGGCTGGGTCAGCACCGGCTACATCCTCTCGAACGTCATCTTCCTCCCGATGACCGCGTTCTTCACCGAACGCTTCGGGCGCCAGCGCTACCTCACGGCGTCGATCATTCTCTTCGTCATCGCGTCTTTCTTCTGCGGCACTTCGCACTCGCTCGTCGAGCTCGTGTTCTGGCGCATCCTCCAGGGTGCCGGCGGCGCCGCGCTTCTCTCCACCGCACAGGCGACCCTCCGTCAGATCTTTCCACGCGAGGAGCAGGGACTCGTCCAGGCGGTCTTCCTCCTCGGCATCATCGTCGCGCCAACCCTCGGCCCGACGTTAGGCGGCTGGATCACCGACAACTACACCTGGAACTGGTGCTTCTTCATCAACGTGCCGATCGGAATCGTCTCGACGATCCTCGTCACCAGCTTCCTCCAGGATCCGCCCGACCAGCAGGCGAAGCGCGGTGGTGACGTCGACTGGCTCGGCATCGGCCTGCTCACCGTCGGCGTCGGCGCGCTGCAGTACGTGCTCGAGGAGGGAAATCAGAAGGACTGGTTCGAGAGCAGTTTGATCCTCCGCCTCACGATCCTCTCCGCCGTCTCGCTCATCACCATGCTCTGGTGGGAGCTCTCGCCGCGGAACAAGCACCCGGTCGTCAACTTCCGCGTGCTCCACAATCAGCAGCTCGCCGCGTCGATCTTCCTCTTCGTCTCGCTCGGCTTCGGGCTGTACGGCGGCGTCTTCATCTTCCCGCTCTTCGCGCAGGGGATCCTGCACTTCACGCCGACGGAGACGGGACTCGCGATGCTCCCCGGCGGCCTCGCGACCGGCGCCACGGCGCTCTTCTGCGGCGCGATGCTCAACGGCGCGAAGCCGAAAGCGGACGCGCGCGTCCTCATCGCGATCGGCATCTCGCTCTTCGTCGTCTCGATGTGGAAGCTCGGGCATCTCACCACCGCCGCGGGCGAGCCCGACGTCCGCGCCGCGCTGATCGTCCGCGGCCTCGGACTCGGTTTCCTCTTCGCGCCGATCAACAACGTGGCCTACGCGAGCCTCAAGCCGAGCGAGGCGCAGCAGGCGTCCGGGTTGATCAACCTCTCACGCCAGCTCGGCGGCGCCTTCGGCATTGCGATCCTCGCCAACTACGTCACGAAGCACACCGCGATGCACCGCGTCGATCTGGTCAGCGACATCGTCGTCGGCTCGACGGCGACCGACACGCGCCTGCAGGCGCTGACCGCCGGCTTCATCGGTCGCGGCTTCGCACCGCTGCAGGCGAAGGCGGCTGCGCTGGCCGCGATCAACGGCCAGGTGATGCAGCAGGCGTCGATGCGCAGCTTCAACGACGCCTGGATCATGATCCTCATCGCCTTCGCCGCCGTCTCTCCCGCCGTGTTGCTCCTGAAGCGCCCCAGACCCGGCGCCGGAATGCCTGTCGACGCTCACTGACGTAGGGGTCGGCGGCCAGGAATCAGGGGTCGGCCGGGATCAGGAGCAATCAGCCGACCCCCGACCCCTGACCCCTGACCCCTGGCCTGCTACGTATTGTGTCGTATGGAGCCCGTGCCTGCGTGTTCCTAGACTGCTCTCCGTCCCGCAAATGGAGATCGGTAATGCGCTCGCGCTTCACTCCTCTGCTCGCGCTTCTCGCTGCAACCTCGCTCGGCGCGTGCATCCCGTACGCGGTCGGCAGCACCGCGCGCACGCTGCCCGCTGGCACCCACACGAAGACGTCGACCGCCTTCGTCATCCCGAACGCGTTCGACCGCAAGGAAGACAGCACCGCGGCGACGATGCCGGGTCTCGACTACGAGCTGCGCTACGGCATCGACGCGCGCTCCGATTTCGGGGTACGCATCCCCTCGTGGAGCGGGGTCGTCGTGAACTACAAGCACCGCATCGACGCGACGCCCTCCTCGCAGGCGGCGGACACCGGTACGGCGGTCTCGCTCATGGCCGGTGGCGGCTTCGTGAACTGGGGCCAGCACGCCGAGGGTGAGCTCACGCTCATCGCCTCGGCGCGGGAAGACCGCCCGATCGTGCCTTACGGCGGCGCGCGCGTCGTACAGGTCGTACCGCTCTCGCGCGATGTCCCCAGCGACCGGCCGACGGCGGGAGCGTTCTTCGGCGCGCGCTTCGGGAACGGCGAGGCCACGATCACGCCGGAGCTCGGCGTCTACTACGATCATTCCGCGCTCGGCATCCGGCGCAGCGACGTGATCTTCGTGCCGAGCATCAGCTTTCGCGGCGACCTGCTGTCATCGGTCTTCCACCACTGACCGCGGCCAGGGCGCGGCATCGGTCTGAACTTCAGGGGCTAGGGGTCAGGGGTGAGGAAGTGCGGTCAACGCAGGTCCTGACCCCCGACCCCTGACCCCTGGTCGCTCCCATCGCCGGGATCACCTTCGTTCCCCCGTTGCGCAGCGGCCAGAAGGGGGGCGCGCAGTCGCCCTCGCGACCGAGTACCACCGCCAGCGAGTCCACCGGCTCCTCCTCGCTGTCATCGCCCTGCTGGAAGGTCCCGAAGTGCACCGCGAGCGCGGTGAAGGCGTGCAGCTCCTCCGCCACGCGCACCGCGTCGCTCGCCGACATGTGGCGCGGCGCCATCGCCCTCCGCGGGCGTTGCGGCGCGATGGGAAGAATCGCGAGCCGTATCGCGCCGAAGTGATCGCGGATCTCCGGGAAGAAGGGCGCGTAGCCCGTGTCGCCCGCGTAGTAGATCGTGTCCGTCGGCGTCGCGATGACGAAGCCGAGCCAGAGCGTTCGCCACTCGTCCCGGAGCGAGCGTGCCGACCAGTGCTGCGCGGGGACCCCGCTCACTCGCACCCCCGGCCGGATCACAACGGTCTGCCACCAATCGATCTCCTCGGCGCCGGGGATTCCCTGCTTCGCGAGCGACGCCGAGTTGCCGAGCCCCGTGACGATCCGCGGAAGGAAGCGCGCGACGATGCGGCGCAGCGTCGGCACGTCCATGTGGTCGTAGTGGTCGTGGCTCAGCAGGACGAGATCGATCGGCGGCAGATCCTCGAAGCGGATCCCCGGCGGGCGATGCCGCTTCGGCCCGAACCATGGCACCGGGCTCGCGCGCTTCGACCAGATCGGATCGGTGAGGATGTTCAGGCCATCCGTCTGGATCAGCACCGTCGAGTGATTCACGAAGGTGACGCGCAGCGAGTCGCCTTCCACGCGCGCCGGCGGCGTGTCCGTCACGACATCTTCCCACTTCGTCCAGCTCCCCCGCTTTCCCTGCACCGAATGCTCGACGTTG
>JABFXM010000554.1 GCA_013361745.1 Gemmatimonadaceae bacterium
GGGCGTGATCTGGCCGCCGCGCGACCCGAACGCGCCGCGCGTGGTGGCGACGCCCGCCGGTACTCCTGACGACCCGGCCTGCCCGATCTGCGGCGGCAAGATGTGGGACGACCGCGCCTCGAAGCGGAACCCGCGCGCCCCCGACTTCAAGTGCCGCAACAAGCCCCGCTTCGCGGGCGGCCCGGGCTGCGAAGGCGTGATCTGGCCACCGCGCGACGGCGAGAAGCGACCGGCCTCGTCGGCGCGCAATGGCTCGTCGCCTCGCTCGAACGGCGCCGTCCCCACCCGGCAATCGAACGCCGCCCCACCGCCCCCTCCTCCCGCCGTCGAGCGCGAGTTCTCCGACGACGAAGCTCCCGACTTCGAGCGCGAGGACGAGCTCCCCTTTTAGAGGCGACGTGGGACGTGGGGGACGGGTGTTGACGTGGGACGTGGAATCGAGGGCGGGGCTTGGGACGACGTGGGACGTGGGACCACGTCGTCCCTCGTTTCACGTCCCACGTCTCTCCCACGTCCCACGTCGTCCCCCCAGCCACAACTCGCTCCCCCGTCCCACGTCAAATCCCACGTCGGTGTGGCACTCCACGTCAACTCCCACGTCCCACGCCATGATGCGCAGTCTGCTCGTACTCTCCCTGCTCGCCCCCCTCTCCCTCCTCGCCCAGAAGCAGCGCGTCGAGTACTCCATCTCCTTCCCCACCGCCGCGCAGCACGAAGCGCGCGTCGTCGCGACCTTCACTGGTATCCCGCGCGGCGGTACCCTCCACGTCCGGATGAGTCGCTCCTCGCCCGGCCGCTACGCGCTCCACGAGTTCGCGAAGAACGTCTACGATGTGAGCGCGACCGACGGTCACGGTCGGACGCTCGCCGTGACGCGCCCCGATCCGTACGGCTGGGACGTCGCGAAACATGACGGGATCGTCCGCATCGCCTACACCGTCTTCGGCGATCGCACCGACGGCACCTACCTCGGCGTCGACCGGTCGCATGCGCACCTCAACATGCCCGCGGTCTTCATGTGGGCGCGCGGGTTCGACGCGGCGCCGATACGGCTGACGATCCAGCGCCAGCCCGGCTGGCAGGTCGCGACGCAACTCGTGCCCGTGAGCGACTCCGTCTTCACCGCGCCGAACCTGCAGTGGTTCATGGACTCGCCCACCGAAGTCGGCCCCGTCGTCTGGCGGCAGTGGACCGACTCCGCCGGCGGCAAGCGCGCGACCTGGCGGATGGCGATCCACCACCTCGGCACCGACGCGCAGGTGGACAGCTTCGCCACCATGGCGCGCCGTGTCGTCGCCGAGGAGGTCGCGATGTGGGGCGAGCCCGCGGGCTACGATCACGGCGTCTACACCTTCATCGTCGACTATCTGCCGTGGGCGAACGGCGACGGAATGGAGCACCGCAACTCGACGATCGTCACCAGCCGCGGCACGCTCGTCGACAGCGCCGCGCGCGTCGCGCGGCTCGGCACCGTCGCGCACGAGTTCTTCCACTCGTGGAACGTCGAGCGGCTGCGTCCGCGCCCGCTCGAGCCCTTCGACTTCGAGCGCACGAACATGTCACGCGAGCTCTGGTTCGCCGAGGGCTTCACGAGCTACTTCGCGCCGCTCGCGATCCGCCGCGCGGGGCTCTACACCGACGTGCAGTTCGCGCGCGACATGGGCGGCGCGGTGACGGACGTGATCCGCTCACCCGGTCGCCAGCACTTCTCCGCGGTCGAGATGAGCATGCAGGCGCCCTTCGTCGACGCGGCGACGTCGATCGATCCGACCAACCCGCAGAATACCTTCATCTCCTACTACAACTGGGGACAGGCGATCGGCCTCGGGCTCGATCTCTCGCTTCGCGAACGCTTCCATCTGACGCTCGACGACTTCATGCGGCGGATGTGGCGCGACTACGGCAGCCACCAGAACGCCGCGCTCGCGCCCGCCCGGCCCTACACGATCGTCGACGTCCGCCGTACGTTAGGCAGCTTCACGGGCGACACGGCCTTCGCGAACGACTTCTTCCGCCGCTACGTCGACGGCCGCGAGGTCATCGACTACGCGTCGCTCCTCGCCCCGGCCGGCTTCCTCCTCGCCGCCGACACCGTCGTCCGCCCGTATCTCGGCGCGTCGCTCGCCGAGGATTCCACCGGCGTCCTCGTGAACTGGAGCGTCGAGAACGGCTCCGCATGGCCCGCCGGGATCGGCGCCGGTGACGTCATCCACGCGCTCGGCGGCGAGCCGACGCCGACCATCGCCGCGCTCCAGGCCGCGGTCGCACGCCATCGCGTCGGCGAGCAGGTGCAGGTCGACGTCACCCAGCGCGCGCTGCGACACACGATCCCGATGACGCTGCGATCGCTGCCGACGCTTTCCCTGGTCCCGTACGAAGCCGCGGGCCGGCCGGTCACCGACGAGATACGCGCGTTCCGCTCAGGATGGCTGGGGTCGAGGGTGCCTGGCGCGGCGTTACGCTGACGTGGGACGGGTTCCACGTCTGACGTGGGATTTGACGTGGGACGGGGGAGCGAGTTTTGAATGGGGGGACGACGTGGAACGTGAGAGAGACGGGGGACGTGGAACGCGGGGCGCTGCCACGTCCCACGTCAGTCCCACGTCCCACGTCGTCCCAAGCCCCGCCATCGATTCCCCGTCCCACGTCAACTCCCACGTTGAACGTGGAACCCACGTCGACGTGGAATTACGCCATCTCGAACTCCGCCGCGAAGGCCACCGGAAATGAGAAGGTCTTCGCCTTGCTTCGCGTCTCCATCATGTCCGCGATCCGCTCCAGCCGCTTCGGCACCGCGAGGATCTTCTCCTGTGCCTTCTTCCCCATCTCGTCCAGCCCCTCGAGCGTCTCGATCGCCCAGAAGCGGATCTGCTCCTCGACGATCTTGAGGTAGTCGCGCGGGCCGTAGATCCCGGCGCGGCGGACGACGTCGGCCATCTCGCGGAAGTTCGGCATGTTGACGCCGGGCATGTCGATCGACGGCATCAGTTCGGCCGCGGACACCAGCGCGCGGTTCGGGTCGCGGACGAGGACTTCCTTGAAGATCGTCCGGTAGAAGGTGTAGTGGCGCGCCTCCTCCTTCGCGACGTTCGCGAGCACGGTGCCGATCGTCGGCTCGTATTCGCTCGCCAGCTTCCCCGTGTTCGCGTGGCTCATCTGCGTCGCGCGCTCCTGCAGCGTCGTGTAGACGAAGACGCGGTACGGGTCCTTGTCCCACGCCGGCTCGAAGCCGGCACGCAGATACTCGAACTGCATCCGCTCGAGGACGGGGTTGTCGAGGATCGCGCTGTCGCGGGTGTAGTCGTGCAGCACCGCGCCGTGCCGATCCTCCTCCGCGGTCCAGAGGTTGGTCCACTTCGACCAGAAGGTGTCGCCACCGAGATACGCCGCGAGGAGCCGGTGGAAGTGCGGCAGCCCTTCCTCGGTGAGGAGATTCAGCGCCAGCGCCACGCGCGCCGGAAGGCTGATCCCGCGCGCCCGCTCGCGCAGCTCGCGGATGTGGCGCTCGGGGTCGGTCTCGGGCGCCGGCGCGAGGAGCTCGCTCGGGAACCAGAGGATGCGTTTGGCCTCGTGCACGTCCATGAGCTCGTGCACCACCGGCTCGAGATCGGCGAGAACCTCGACCCGGGCCAGCGTTTCCATCGTCGGGGTGGTCATGAGCGAAGCACAGGGCAAAGGTCGTGCGCGACAGCTCCGGCCGGATGGCGTCAGCGCTGGGCGCCGTCGGTCTCTCCGACGCGTGGAGGAATACTACTCTCCAGCGCGCTCACGGGGACGACGACGATCCCGTGCAACCGCCAGTCGAGTCCCTCGAGCTCCTTCGTCGCTCCGTCAGCCGCGCGGACGAGCTGCGCCGCGTCCATCCCCGCGCCGCTGCGCGGGACGACGAACACCTCGCCCGTCACCGCGTGGCCATGCTCGCGCAGCCGCGTCCCCGCGTCCGCCACCCACGGCAGACGACGCGCCGCGTCGCGCACCTTCTCCGGCAGCTCCTCGAGGTCGCGCTTGCCGAGCTTCGTCGGACTCTCGTCCATCAGGTCCCCGATCACCTGCCGCACGTTGTGCCACCCGTCGCGGATGATCTCGACCGAGATGAACGCGGCCGCCGCCGAGTCGCCCCACCAGAAGCCGAAGGCGACGAGCAGGATCCCGACGATCGCCGCGCCCTCCGACATCCACTCGGCCTGGTTCATCTCCGCTTCGGCCTGCACGGCCTTGCTGTGCAGCTTCTCCGCGACCGGAGCCTTCAGCTTCCCGAGCACGATCCCGACGCACATGCTGAAGAAGAGCGAGCCGACCATCGCCCAGCCCAGCCAGAGCTGGTGCCCGAACAGCTCGATCGTGCCGATCGGCGGGTGCTCGCGCCTGATCAGCTTCGTCAGCGAGTCGTAGAGCAGGTAGAGCCCGATGAGGCTCAGCATCGACGCGGTGACGAGGAACGCGACCGAGACCGCGCGCGAGTAGCCGTTCGGAAACCGCTTCGACGGCTCGCGCAGCTCGTAGCGCATCGCGACGAGGAGTGCGATCGGCGGGATCGCGGTCAGCACGTCGCTCACCCACGCCGTCTTCATCGCCTGCGACTGGCCGAGCGTGAAGAAGAGGAGCGTCGCGGCGACGACGAGCAGCACGACGCTCAGCCAGGAGAGCCGCGTGATCTTGCCATGCTCGGAGCGCAGCTCTTCCGGCAGCCGGAACGGCTGGCCGACGCTCATCGGGGCCATGCGTGTCGCATCGCCGGAAATTCGTTCTTCTTCCCTCTGAGCAACTGCTCCACGCGCACCTGCCATGCGTTCTCTCCCGGTGCGACCGCGACCGCGTGCGGTTCTTCCTTTCGCTTCCCGCGCACCATGGTCGTGTCGGTGTAGTACGGTTTCGTCAGCGCGACCTGCTGCTTCCAGGGCGAGCTCGCGGTGAATCCGCCGATCACGAGATCGAGGTCGCGGTCGTGGAGCGCCTCGAGCAGATGCTCCGCCGTCCCCTTGTGCCACTCGACCTTCGCGCCGAGCTCCCGCGCCAGATCGTTCACGATCGTGCGCTCGATCCCGCCCGCCCCCTCGGCCGAATCGGTCACCCAGGGCGTATCCACCACCATCCCTACGCGCATCGTCCCGCCGCGCACCCGGTCCAGCGTCCCATCGGGGTCGCGCGGCAGGTTGCACGCGGCCGTCGCGAGTACGGCGAGCAGGAGCGTCAGGCGGTGCGTCGATGACATCGTCGAGTGGAAGCCGGGTGGAGCGCACCGGCGAAGCAAGCTCCGTTCCCCGATCCGAGCGTTAGGCACTCCTTGTCCGCAATCACGAGTCCGCGGCCCGCGCGACTGGCGCGCGCGCGTCCTCCGACGCACTCTACCGCATGGCTCGCTTCGGACGCGCTCGCATCCTTGCCGGCACCGTCGGCTACGTGCTGCTCTTCGCGACCTTCCTCTTTCTCGGCGCGGGCACCCTGCACTGGCGTCGCGGCTGGATACTCCTCGCCGTGCTCGTCGTCGCCCGCGTCGTCGCGCACGTCGCGATCGCCCGCGCGAACCCGGATCTCCTCGCCGAGCGCGCGAAGCTCCCCATCCAGCGTGGGCAGCCGCTCGCCGATCGTGTCCTGCTCGCCGCGTTCATGGCGTCCGTCGCCCTGCT
>JABFXM010000129.1 GCA_013361745.1 Gemmatimonadaceae bacterium
TCGGGGCCGCGATGATGATCCGCAAGCGGCCGGTCGGGAGGGTGGTGAAGCGCGCGGCGTGGCTCGCGCTCGGCGCGGTCGTGCTGCAGATCCTCGTCGCCGCGTCGCTGGTCGAGATGCGGCTGCCGCCCGTGCTGCAGTCGCTGCATCAGGCCGTGGGGACGCTCGTCTGGATCGCGATCGTGATCTACGCGACGCTGGCCGCGCGCGCGGCGGGCGGTGAGCCGGCGCGGCTGACGCGCGAGCCGGATGCCCTCGAGGAGACTCCCTCCGGCAGCGTCGCCCGTCGTCGCGAGGCCGCGGGCGCGGCCGCGACGCTGACGGTGCAGCACTCGTCCCCGGCCTCGGTGCCGATCATCGCCAGCGAGCCGGAAGCGAACGCGCGGATGCTCGAGATCGAGCGCGCCGGCCGCGCCTACGAGGCGGCGCTGTCGGCGCTCGTCGCCGAAGCCGATGCGGCGGTCCTCGAGCCGGAACCCGAGGTCGAGATCGCGGATGCGCCGCCAGTCGCGTCGCAGCGCGACGCGTTGCCGCCGGAAGCGGTGATTCCTCCCGCGGCCCCGCCGGAGACGGTGACTCCTTCCGAGCCGCCGCCGGAGCCGCCGGCGGTCGCGCTGCCGGAGGAAGTCGTCCCGCCCGTGCAGTCGACGACGGCGCCGAAGCGGCCGCATTCCGTCGCGGTCATCGTCGCGCGCGGGGCGGACTTTTGACGGATGTGTCACCGCGCGGGCCGGCGGTGACCGCTGAGCCACCGTCGCCCACCGGGCGCCGGAAGACCTCCCTCGCGCGCGACCTCCTCGCGGTCACCAAGCCGCGGATCATCTCGCTGCTGCTCGTCACCGCGGTCGCGCCGATGTACGCCGCGGGAAGCCCGAGCCTGACCCTCGTGCTCGTCGTGCTGCTCGGCGGCTATCTCATGGCCGGGGGAGCGAACGCGGTGAACATGTACATGGACCGCGACATCGACGATCGCATGGCGCGCACGCGGCTGCGTCCGATCCCGAGCGGGCGGATGTTCCCCGTCGCCGTGCTGGCCTTCGGCGTCGCGCTCGCCCTCGCGGCGACGATGCTCCTCGCGCACTTCGCGAACCTGCTCGCGGCGACGATGGCGCTCGCCGGCTTCTACTTCTACGTCTTCATCTACACGCGCTGGCTCAAGCGCAGCACGCCGCAGAACATCGTCATCGGCGGCGCGGCGGGCGCCTTCCCGCCGCTCGTCGGCTGGTCCGCCGTGACCGGCCGGCTCGATCTCGCCGCCGCATATCTGTTCCTCATAGTCTTCTACTGGACGCCGCCGCACTTCTGGGCGCTCGCGCTCCTCAAGGCGCGCGACTATGGCCGCGCTGGCGTCCCGATGGCTCCCCTCGTCTGGGGCGAGGGCGAGACGAAGCGCCAGATGCTCTGGTACACGCTCGTCCTCATCCCGCTCACGCTCCTTCCCGTCGCGTTAGGCACCTTCGGCACGCTCTACCTCGTGAGCGCGCTCGTGCTCGACGCCGTCTTCCTCTGGAGCGTCGTCCGCGTGCTGCGGACGACGAACTACACCGCCGTGGCCTGGCAGACGTACCGCTTCTCCCTGCTCTATCTCGCGCTGCTCTTCCTCGCGATGGCCCTCGACCGGCACATCTTCACGTGACGACCGCGGTCATCCACGAGCCGAGCGACGAGCCGGCGAAGAAGCGGCGCCTCGTCTCCCCCGCCCCGCTCAAGCGGCTCTTCCCGCGCCTCCGCCCCCACCTCGGCGCGTTAGGCATCGCGTCGGTGTGCCTGATCCTGAGCGCCGCGGCGGGGCTCGCCTTCCCGCGCGTCGTCCAGTACCTGCTCGATGCCGCCTTCGTCCGCCACGACCGCACGGTGCTCGACCGGATCGCCGTCGGGCTCTTCGTGCTCTTCGCGGCGCAGGCGGCGTTCAACTTCGTCCAGGTCTACCTCCTCAGCGCGACCGGAGAGCGCGTCATCGCCGCGCTCCGCAAGGAGCTCTTCGCGCGGCTCGTGCGCCTCTCGCCCGGCTTCTACACCGAGCGCCGCACCGGCGAGCTGACGAGCCGCCTCTCGACCGACACGACCCTCCTCCAGACCTTCCTCAGCCACCAGCTCTCCGAGCTGACGCGGCAGATCCTCTATCTGGTCGGCGGCGTCATCCTGCTGACGCGCACGCACCCGCAGCTCACCGCGACGACGCTGGCGATCGTGCCGATCGTCGTCGGCGCCGGGTTCGTCTTCGGGCGGCTGCTGCGCAGGGCGAGCACCGGCGTGCAGGATCGCATCGCCGAGGCGATGGCGTCGGCGAACGAGGCGTTCACGCAGATCCGCGTCGTCCAGAGCTTCACGCGCGAGGAAGAGGAGGTCCGCCGCTACGACGCGAAGCTCGGCGACGCGGTGAGCGCGGCACTCAAGCGCGCGCTGATCCGCGGCGGTTTCTTCGGGATCATCACCTTCGTCGCCTTCGGCGGGATCGTCGTCGTGCTCTGGCAGGGTGGACGCCTCGTGCTCTCGGGTCAGCTCACCGCGGGCGCGCTCGTCGGCTTCCTGCTCTACGCCTTCACCATCGCCGCGAGCGTCGGCGCGCTGGCGTCGCTCTTCGGCAGCTATCAGGAAGCAGTCGGCGCGGCGACGCGCGTCTTCGAGCTCATGGAGACGCGACCCGAGGTGGACGAGCCCGCGACGCCCGAGCGGCTCGCGTCGCCGGTGCGCGGCCACGTGCGCTTCGAGGACGTCCGCTTCCGCTACAGCGACGAGCTGCCGGAAGTGCTCAAAGGTGTGAGCTTCGAGATCGCGCCGGGCGAAGTGGTCGCGCTGGTGGGCCCGAGCGGCGCCGGGAAGACGACGGTCGCGTCGCTGCTGCCGCGCTTCTGGGACGTGAGCAGCGGACGGATCACCCTCGACGGCCACGACGTGCGCGCCCTCGCGCTGAGCGATCTGCGCCGCGCGATCGGCCTCGTGCCGCAGGAGCCGACGCTGTTCAGCGGGACCGTGCGCGAGAACATTGCATACGCCGCCGCCGGCGAGGAATCGCGCGACACGACGGAGGAGGAGGTGCTGGCCGCCTCGCGCGCCGCGCACGCGCACGAGTTCGTCGAGCGGTTGCCGGAAGGCTACGACACGCGCGTCGGTGAGCGCGGGGTGAAGCTCTCCGGCGGCCAGCGGCAGCGGCTCGCGATCGCGCGGATCTTCCTCAAGGATCCGGCGGTCGTCGTCCTCGACGAGGCGACGTCGAGCCTCGACACGGAGAGCGAGCGTCTCGTCGAGACGGCGATGGAGGAGCTCCTCCGCGGCCGCTCGACGCTGATCATCGCCCACCGCCTGAGCACCGTGCGCCGCGCCGACCGCGTGCTCGTGATCGACCACGGCGAGATCGTCGAGGAAGGCACCCACGACGCCCTCCTCGCCCGCGACGGGCTGTACGCGAAGCTCTACCGGTACAGCGCGCTGGCGGGGACGGAGATCGATGCGTGAGCCCTTGGGTGGCTGACGCGCACATGAAATCCGGATATTCGGACAAACCCCTCGCCGAGAAGCTCGGCGTCAAGCGCGGCGACCGTGTGCTCGTGCGCAACGCCCCGGACGGCTATCCCGCCGCGTTAGGCATGACGGGGGTGGTGATGGCGGGACCGCGGGCGCGGGAGCTCGACGCGATCATCTTCTTCGCCGAGGGCGCCGCGAAGCTCGAGCGGGCGCTTCCCGGCGCGATCGAGGCGCTGAAGCCGGCGGGGATGCTCTGGGTCGCCTGGCCGAAGAAGTCGAGCGGCGTCGAGACCGATCTCAGCGAGGACGTGATCCGCCGCCTCGCCCTCGCGGCGGGCGTGGTGGACGTGAAGGTGTGCGCGATCTCGGAGATCTGGTCGGGACTGAAGCTCGTCCGGCGGGTGGAGGACCGTTAGGCGCTTCGCCGCCGACGGACCGGGCGGCGTCTGTCGCGGGTCGTGCAGGGGCTCGTCTGCGTACAGGCATCGCGCGATTCGGGCAGGGAGAACCACCGAGAACAACGGAAGCACGGCGGGAGGACTGCCTTCAGGGCGAGAATCGCGGCTCGTGGCCATGGAATCTCCCGTCGTTCTTCCGTAGTTCTCATGCAGTTCTTCCTGAAAAACCGCGCGATCTCCCCGCCACGACAGACCCCACGCGACCCACGGCAGATCATCCGGATCCCCCGTTCGCCGCGGCCCTGCCTAACGCTTCCCCGTCCCGTCGAAGCGCAGGTCGAGCTGGACCTTCGCCGCCCCGCCGGCCTCGATCTTCACCGGGCGAGTGATCGTGCCGAGGCGCTCGTGCCAGACGTGGAGGGTGTAGTCCCCCGGTGGGACCGAGTCGAGGGAGAACGTCCCGTCGCGCCCCGTCACCTCGAAGTACGGATGGTCGAACACCACCAGCCAGCCGCGCGTCCACGGGTGCACGTCGCAGCGCACCTCGATCAGCCCCGCGTGCTCGAGCGCGTGGTCGAGCGGGACCACCTGCCCCTCGTCGGTCTCCGTCACCAGCGCGACCGGCTCCTTCTCTCCCGCGCGCAGCAGCCGGGTGCGATGCGTGATCGGGTCGAGCGAGCGGACGTTGAGCGTCCCGCCGACGGTGGTCGCCTGCACGCGGGGGGCGACGAGACAGCCCTCGTTCACGATGTCGTACCGCTTCACCAGCGGGAGCGGCTTGCCGGAGCGCACGCCGTCGAGCCACACCACCGCGCCGCCGAGCTTCGGGCCGTCGTGGTCGATCGAGACGTCGCGCAGCTCGGCGCCGCACACCGCGACGTCGCTCGTCGGATGGACGACGCTGTCCGCGGGGAGCGTCCCTGCGACGGTGATCGTGCCGCTCACCGTCCCCGGCGTCGTCACCTGGATCTCGGTGTAGCTCCCGCCGGCACTGCGGGTGAAGGAGGGCGGCTTCCGCCCGCTGGGCGCGTCGGTCGCGCCATTCTCCGCCTTTCGACAGCCGGCCGCAGCGAGCGCCCATAGCGCCATGAATGCGACAGCCATTCCACGCGCCACTGTAACGCGACGCGCCGAAAGTCGTCTCTCAAGTGACGCGGTCCGATTGCCGATGCTCTCCAGAAGCCCGCCTCCATTGCCGTCGGTCGCATCGGCGGCATGAACCGCGCAGCCTCCACGCCGGCCCTTCATATGACGCCAGCAATCCTTCTCGCCCTCACCCTCGCCGCCACGCATCCCGCGCCCGCTGCCCAGCGCGCGGACTCCATGCGCACCGACGTCGAGGTACGCGCCACGGTGCTCCGTCATACGACGGACGTCCAGCAGTGCTACCAGGAAGAAGGACTGCGCCGCAACCCGGCGCTCGCCGGCCAGGTCGAGCTCGAGCTCACGATCCTCCCCACGGGTCACGTCGACCGCGCGGCGGTCCCCAACTCGAGCCTCGCCGGTCCGGGACAGAAGGAGGTCACCGGCTGCATCGCGACGCGCGCCCGCAACTGGCGATTCGCTCGCGGCCCCTACGCCGTCGAGACGGTGGTCTTTCCCTTCGTCTTCTCGCCCGAGGACGCCTCCAGGGGCCCGACCGCGGTGAGCGCGGACGACTGACCGGTTCGTCGTCGTCACTCTCAGACGACGATCAGGTCGCGCTGGATCTCGCGCGGAGTGATCACCAGCGTCC
>JABFXM010000550.1 GCA_013361745.1 Gemmatimonadaceae bacterium
CCCGTGAACGGCCGCCCGTGCTCCCGCATCGCCGACAGCGTCGGCTCGATGATGCGGGAGCACGCTTCCTCGATGACGCTGGGGGTACCGATCGACACCGGCGCGTACGCTCCCATTCCACCCGTGTTCGGCCCCTCGTCACCATTCAGGAGGCGCTTGTGATCCTGGGCCGGGAGCATGGGAAGGAAAGCCGTGCCGTCGGTGATCGCAAACAGCGACAGCTCTTCACCTTCCATGAACTCCTCGACGAGGAGCTCGGCCCCGGCCGCGCCGAACGCGCCATCGAGGAGCATCATTTCCACCGCGTCGTCCGCCTCGCCGATGCTCCCGGCGACGACGACGCCCTTGCCGGCGGCGAGGCCGCTCGCCTTGATGACCACTGGAGCACCGAAGCGCCGGATCGCCGCCTTGGCGTCGTCCACGTCGGTGAATCGCTCGGCGCGGGCGGTGGGGATCCCGGCGCGGAGCATCAGCTCCTTCGCGAAGCTCTTCGAGGTCTCGATCTCGGCGGCGGCCCTCGTCGGGCCGAAGATCGGGATCCCGGCGCCGCGGAACGCGTCGACGATCCCGGCGGCCAGGGGCGCTTCGGGGCCGACCACGGCGAGATCGACCGATTCACGGCGGGCGAGGTCGAGGAGCGCCTGAACGTCGGTGGCGGAGATTGCGACGCAGCGTGCGAGGTCGGCGATCCCGGGGTTGCCAGGCGCGGCGAGCAGCTCCAGCGAGGGCTCGTCGCGCCTCAGCTTCCAGGCGAGGGCATGCTCACGGCCACCGCCGCCGACGATCAGTACCTTCACTCGCCCCTCGTCCTCCGGTCGTTGAACGCTTCCCGCGCGCGGTTGATGACGTCGTTCACTGCGTCCACCGCGCTCTTCGCCTGTCGGCGATAGTAGTCGCCGGCATCCGCGTAGTCATCGCCGAGGGGACGCGGCTCCTGTCCGCGCCGCATGTACTCTCCGCGGAGGATCCGGTCGTACTCACCGGAGGCGATCCAGCGCTGCAGCTCCGCCGCGCGCACCGTCGCGAAGGGGTGGGTCCGAAAGGCGGTGTTGAGGATCTTCCAGACGTTGTCGGTGATGTCGCCCTGAGTCTCGTACTCCGCCGCCTGCACGAGGAACGCGTCGTGGTCGATCTGGTCGTCGTAGCGAAGACCGCCGGCCAGCTTCAGGAAGAGGCTCATCGCGGCGCGCGGATCCTGCGAGCCGAGCAGCGCAGCACGGTCCGCGGAGAACTCCGCCTTGCGGTACCACTCGAACAGCGCGAGCTCGACCGGGAGGATGGCGATCCCGGCCAGCCATGGCAAGAAGCGCGTCCCGACGAGAAGGAAGAGCAGCGCGAGCGTGGTGTACGTCGCGTGGCCGCTCATCGCGTGGCCGACCTCGTGGGCGAGAACCGCCCGGCGCTCCTCGGGCTCGAGGAGCTCGATCATCTGCGAGTTCACGACGATGAACGGCTTGTCGAAGCCGATGCAGAACGCGTTCGCCTCGTAGTGCTGCGCGACGTAGAGCTCGTAGCGCATCGGCGCGTCCAGCGTCGCGAGCACCTCGGCGTACATCGCGTCGAGCGCCGGGCGCTGCGTGGGGCCGACCTTCACCGCGTTCGCGAGGAAGAGCTGGCGGATCCCGCGCTCACCCAGCACCGAGAGCGCCTTGCGCAGCACCTCGTCGAAGCCGGGAAGGGAGCGCAGGGTGTTCAGCGCCGCGCGATCGGCCGGGTGCTCCCAGGCGCGCGGAGAGATCTGGGTCAGAGTCTGACGGTCAGGCACGGCGAGCTCCGGTAGAAGGATCTGAGCCCTACGGCTTCAGCGGCTGTGAAGTGTCGACCGCGCGAAGCATCAGAGGCCTTCGAGCGCCTGCTCGAGATCCGCGAGCAGATCGTTCACGTCCTCGACCCCGCACGACAGGCGCACCAACCCCTCGGTGATGCCGAGCTGCGCCCGACGTTCCACGGGCACCGACGCGTGCGTCATCATCGCGGGGTTCGAGATCAACGACTCGACACCGCCGAGGGACTCGGCGAGCGAGAAGACCTTGACGCGCGAGAGGAGCGTCGCGGCGCGCTCCCTCGTTCCGAGCTCGATCGAGATCATCCCGCCGAACCCCGACATCTGCTTCTTCGCGAGCGCGTGCTGCGGATGCGAGGGGAGCCCCGGGTAGATCACCCGTTCGGCGCCGAGGCGATCGGCGAGCCAGCCAGCGATGCGGCGACCGTTCTCGTCATGCCGCGGCATGCGGAGATGGAGCGTCTACGTGCCGCGCAGCGCGAGCCAGGAGTCGAAGGGCCCTTGCACGGCACCGGCGGCGTTGTGGATGAACTGCAGCTTCGTTGCGAGATCGTCATCCTTCACGACGGCGATCCCGCCGATCATGTCGCTGTGGCCGTTGAGATACTTCGTGGTGGAGTGGAAGACGATGTCCGCGCCGAACTCGAGGGGCCGCTGGAAGAAGGGCGAGGCGAAGGTGTTGTCGACGACGAGGAGCGCGCCCGCGCGGTGAGCGATCTGCGCGGCCTCGGCGAGATCGGTGATCCGCATCAACGGATTGGTCGGCGTCTCGACGAGGATGGCGACGGTCTTCTTCGTCACGGCATCGGCGATGCGCTGCGAGTCGCCGGTGTCGACGTACGTGAAGGAGAGACCGAGGTTCTGCAGCAGGCGATCGAAGAGGCGGAAGGTGCCGCCGTAGACGTTCTCGCCGCAGACGACGTGGTCTCCAGATTTGAAAAGCTTCATGATCGAGTCGACGCAGGCGACGCCGCTCGCGAAGGCAAAGCCATGGCGTCCGCCCTCGAGAGCGGCGACATTTCTCTCGAGCGCCTCGCGCGTCGGGTTCTTTCCGCGCGCGTACTCGTAGCCCTTGTTCTGGCCGAGTCCTTCCTGGACGTACGTCGAGGTCAGGTAGATCGGCGTCATGATCGCGCCGGCGAGAGGCTCGGGGCGCTGGCCGGCGTGGATGGCGCGGGTGCCGAAACCGGTGCCGAGATCGTCATCGAAGACGCGGGTCATGCCTGGACTCTGTGGTTGGAGAGGAAGGCGGAAAGCTAACGCCGCCACCACCGGGTCGGGAGCGGACCGAATACGAGCGAATGAGAGTCGTGCAGCCTGATGGAGCCGATGAGCAGATGAGTACCATGTCGATGGTCAGCGAGCGCGCGCGATGCCTCGTGGTGGACGACGAGCCGCGCCTTCGACAGGTGCTCGTTCATCTCATGCAGAACGACGGGTTCGCGTGTCGCGAAGCCGGGAACGGCGCGGAAGCGCTCGAGATCCTGCAGCGCGAGACGGTGCCGCTCGTGCTCTCCGATCTCCGCATGCCGAAGGTCGACGGGATCGAGCTGCTGCGCCAGACGCGCATGCGGTACCCCGATACCGCGGTCGTGATGATCACGGCCGTCGCCGACGTGGAGGTCGCGGTGAGCTGCCTCGCGATGGGCGCGATGGACTATCTCACGAAGCCGTTCCATCTCGAGGAAGTGCGCGCGCGCGTCACGCAGGCGCTGGAGAAGCGCCGGCTCATTCTCGAGAACCGCGATTACCAGGAACGTCTCGAGGAACGCGTCGCGGTGCAGGCGCGCCGGCTCGAGGATCTGTTTCTCGCGAGCGTGCAGTCGCTCGCCGAAGCGCTCGAAGTGAAGGACCCGTACACGCGCGGCCACTCGATCCGCGTCAGCCATCTCTCCTCGGCGATCGCGCGGACGATGGAGCTCGACACCGACACCGTGCGCCAGATCGAGCTCGGTGGGCAGGTGCACGACATCGGGAAGATCGGCGTGCGCGAGGCGGTGCTGAACAAGCCCGGCGCGCTGACCGAGGAGGAGTACGCGCACATCATGACGCATCCGCTCCTCGGATGGCGGATCCTCGCGCCGCTGCTCGGTGAGGCGCCGATGGCGCTCAACATCGTGCGCTCGCACCACGAGCGGTGGGACGGCCGCGGGATGCCCGACAGGCTGGTGGGCGAGCAGATCCCACTCGAGGCGCGAATCGCCGCCGTCGCCGATTCCTTCGACGCGATGACGAGCGGGCGTCCGTACCGCGGCGCGCAGCTCGGCGTCGCGGAAGCGGTGGCGGAGCTCGAGCGATGCAGCGGGCTGCAGTTCGATCCGGCGATCGTCCGCGCGTTCCTCGCCGCGATCGAGAGCGGAGCGATCCCCGGCGCGGTCGCGTTGAGCTGATCCGCGACGTTCAGCCGGCGATCGTGATCACCGTCGGCTGCTTGTAGGCGCTCAGGCGCTCCTCGCACCACGCGCGGAGCTTCGCCTCGGTGACGCTTCCGTGCACGGTGAGCTCGATTCCATTCTCGTGCTCGGGATCGGCGACAGGCCGGACGATCGCCTTTTCGACGCCAGGAAGCTCGGCGACGGCGGCTTCCAGCTCGCCCGGATAGATGTTGAACCCGTTGCGAGTGAACATCGGCTTCAGCAGGCCGGCGAACACGAAGCGGCCATCGGGGCGACGCACGACGAGATCGCCGGTACGCAGCCATCCGTCCTCGACCGGGAGTCCCATCGGGGCCGTGTCGAGCGACGGGCGCCGCACGTAGCCCGCGAAGACTGTGGGCCCGCGAACGCAGAGCTCTCCGACGGTTCCGTCCGGCGATGGCGCGGCGTTCGCGGGATCGCGAACCGACACCTCGACACCGGGGTACGGGACACCGAGCGTCCCGCGAGCGTTAGGCAGGTCGACGCGGTTGAAGAGCACGACGGGGGAGGCCTCGGTGAGCCCGTACCCCTGCCGCAGCTCGACGCCCGTCGCGTCGAACCAGCGGTCCTGCACGACCGCCGGGAGCGGCGCCCCGCCGCAGATGCACAGCCGCAGCGCGGACGGTCGGAACGGTGCTCCGCGGCGCTCGAGCGCGGCGAGCATCGCGACGTACATCGCCGGGACGCCGACGAACATCGTGGTCCCGTTCTCGAGCGCATCCAGCGCGCGGAGCGGCTGGAAGCGCGGCATCGTGGTGACGCGCGCGCCGGCGAGGAGGGGACCGATTCCCGCGACGACGAGCCCGAAGAGGTGCGAGAAGGGAAGCGCGGCGAGCAGGCGGTCGTCGTTCGTCAGCGCCGCGGCGACGGTCGTCGCGTGGGCGTTCGCGAGGAGGTTCCGGTGGGTGAGGATCGCGCCGAGCGGGCGACCGTGCATCGCCGAGGTGTACACGACCGCGGCCTCTTCCTCGCGCCCCGCGACGTCGGGATCTCCCTCGAGCGTCAGCGGAAAGTGCGAGCCCAGGTCGACGACACGGCTGTTGCCGCCGACGTGCACTGTCGCCGCGCGCGGCGATTCGTCGAGCAGGATGCGAGCGACGGTGTCGGGCACCTTCCCGGCGAGGGGCGCGATGGTGAACACCGCGCCGACACCGGCGTCGTCGATCTGGTAGGCGACCTCGCGTGGGGCGGCGAGTGGATTGATCAGCACCGCGCCGTGCCCCTCGCTCGCCGCGAGCGCGGTCAGGAAGGCGGGTGAGGTCGGCAGCAGTATTCCGGCGCGTTTCCCGGCGAGTGCGCGCACGTGCGGCGCGGAGCGCTGGAGGAGGGTGAGGCCGGCGGCGACGAGCGCCTGGGTCTCGATGCCATCGATGGTGCCGCCGCGCGCGGCG
>JABFXM010000600.1 GCA_013361745.1 Gemmatimonadaceae bacterium
AGCCGCGCGTCTTCGTCGGCGATGCGAGCGGCTATCTCGCCGGTCGCGTCGCGCGAATGGTCGTCGACGAGGACGACGTCGAGACGCTGGTAGCTCGTTTCGAGGATCGAGCGCAGGCAGCGTTCGATGTTCTGCTCCTCGTCACGTGCCGGGACGATCACCGAGAGCAGCGGCGCGTCGTCGGGTGCGAGGGGCGGCGCTTCGTCGAGCGATCGGGAGCGCGAGAGGCGGAGGGCGGTGACGAGTGGCGCGGCGATCCAGGGCATCGCGCAGGCAAGCCCTGTCGCGACGGCCCAGCTCACGAATCGCTCGCGGACGGGACGACACGGCTCACGTCCCCTCCGCCACGATCGCTCGCGTCCCCCTCCCGAGCACCGCGGCGACGCTCATGTGACCCGTCACGTTCACCGTCGTGCGGAACATGTCGGGCACGGTGTCGAGCGCGAGCAGGACGCCGACGGCTTCCGCGGGTACGTGCGCGGCGACGAGCACCGGGGCGAGCACGAGGATCGAGCCGCCGGGAATCGCCGGGATCCCGAAGGTGGTCAGCGCGACGGTCACCGCGACCGTCGCCAGCTGCGCCGCGCCGAGGCCGACGCCGAAGAGATGCGCGGCGAAGATCACCGCGACCGTCTGCTGCACCGCGCTCCCGGCGCGGAAGGTGGCCGTCGAGAGGGGGAGAAAGAAGCCGGTGATCGCCGGTGGCAGTGCGAGCCTGTCGCGCGCCGACTCGATCATCGCCGGAAGAGCGGCGAGGGAGGAACGGGAGCCGAACGCCACCGCCTGCGGCGGCAGGCAGCCCCGCGTGAAGCGCGCGGGCGAGACGCGTCCGCCGATCGCGGCGAGAGGATAGAGCACGAGCAGCGCGAAGGCGACCATCAGCGCCGCGGACACGACGACGTACGAGACCAGCGCGCCCGCCGCCGAGCCGCCGGCGCGGCTCGCGAGCGGAACGGCGAGCGCGAAGACGCCTAACGGCGCGAACGCGAGCACCCACCGCACGACGAGGATCATCGCGTCGCTGATCCCCTCGAAGAAGCGGATCACCGGCTCCCCGCGCACGCGCGCGATGCGTGGAAGCGCGAAGCCGAGGGAGAGCGCGAAGACGATCAGCGGGAGCATCGCGCCATCACTCGCCGCCTTGAAGGGGTTCGCCGGGACGAGATCGACGATCCACTGGCCGATCGTCGGCGTCGCCGCGGGGGCGACGGTCGCCGTCGCCGTCGACCCGCGGAGCGCGGTGGCCGCGTCGGCCCCCATCGGCGAGAGCGCGAGAAGGGGAGGCGCGAGGAGCGCGGCGAAGGCGGCCCCGGCGAGGACGATGCCGAGAAAGAAGGCGATCGAGCGGCCGCCGATCGCGCCGACCACGCGCGGATCGGGCGCGGTCGCCACCGCGACGACCAGGCTCGCGACGACCAGCGGGATCACGGTCATCCGGATCGCGTTCACGAAGAGCGCGCCGACGGGCTCGGCGATCGCGATCCCCGCGCGCATCGCCGTGTCGCCTAACGCCGGGAGCGCGAGGCCGACCGCGAAGCCGAGGATGAGACCGAGAAGAACCTGCGCGGCGAGGGGAAAGCGCCGGCCGCGCGCTGGGGCGGGAGATTGCACGCGGCAATTCTGGTGGTGCGGGGGAGCGTTCGTCCAGCGGCGGCGGGAATGCGACGAGGGCACTCCGGCCGTGGCCGGAGTGCCCTCGTGATGGATCAGCGCTCAGCGATTGCCGCCGCCGCCCTTTCCACCCGACGAGCCGCCCGAGCCGCCCGAGCCACCCGAGCCGCCCGAGGATCCACCCGATCCGCCGGAGGCCGAGCCGCCGCCGCTCCCACCACGGCTGCCACCGCCGCCGCCGCTTCCACCGTGGCTCCCGCCACCCTGTCCACCGTGGCTCCCGCCACCGCCCTGTCCACCACCGGATCCGCCACTGCCGGATCCGCCACCCATCCCACCGCCACCGCCGCTTCCACCGCGGCTGCCGCCACCACCCGAGCCACCGCTGCCCGAGCCACCGCCCATCCCGCCACCACCGCCGCTGCCGCCACCGCTGCCGCCGCGGCTGCCGCCACCCTGACCACCACCGCCGCCCTGTCCGCCCTGCCCGCCACTCGTTCCGCCGCCGCTCTTGCCACTGAACCCTTCGATGTCGCGATCGCTCTCATCGCCGATCCCTTCGCTGCCGCCCGCGGAGCCGCTGCTCGATCCGCTGCGCGACGACGACGAGCCGCTGATCCCCGACGAGCCACCCTTCGTCGCCGAGCTGCCGATCCCTTCGTCGCCCATGTTGCCGCGGTCGGAGCGACTGCCCGAGGAGCTGCCCGACGAACCACTCGACGATCCACCCTGGAATCCGGAGGAGCCGCTGCTGCCCGACGAGCCGCTGCTCCCGGAGCTGCCGCCGTAGCCGCCCGTCCCGCCTGACGACCCGCCCGACGCGCCGCGCGCACCCGACGAGCCGCTGCCGGACGAGCCGCTCATACCGCCGCCCTGCGATCCCTGGTTCCTGTCCTGATCCGCCATGGTCCTTTCCTCCATGCTGCGTAAGGATGACTCCGACGTGCGCCCGCGCACAGCGATCCGCTGCCGCGTCGCCCGCCGTTGGGAGATCGAGGGGTCGCAAGGCAGGTGCCATGTACGAGCTTTCCACGCCGTTGACCGACTCTGCCACCGCTCGTACGTTGCGCTCTCCCCCGATGACCGCGACCGCAAAGAGGACTCACCCGCGCACCGCGCTGCGCCGCCCGCCGCTGCTCGCTCCCGGTGCGCGCGTCGCCCTCGTCGCTCCCGCGGGACCGCTCCGCGGCCCGGCCGACCTCGACCGCGCGATCGGCAACGTGCAGTCCATGGGATGGGATCCGGTCGTCGCGCCTAACGTGCTCGCCCGCCGCGGCTACTTCGCCGGCAGCGACGACGAGCGGCTCGCCGACCTCGATCGCGCACTGCGCGATCCGGAGATCGACGCGGTGTGGTGCGCGCGCGGCGGCTACGGCGCGATGCGCCTCCTCGACTCGCTCGACTACGCCGCGCTCGCGCGCCGCCCGAAACCGCTCATCGGCTTCTCCGACATCACCGCGCTCCACGCCGCGCTCGCGACGCGCAGCGGGATCGTCAGCTATCACGCCCCGACCGCGCGCGGCACGCTCACCGCCTTCTCCCGCGATTCGCTCGAGCGCGCTGTCGTCCGCGGCGTCGACTCCTGCGGCACGATCCCCGCGCCGCGCGTCCTCCGCCCCGGCGTCGCCGAGGGACGGCTCATCGGCGGGAACCTCGCCCTGCTCGTCGCCCTCCTCGGCACCCCGTACTTCCCCGCGCTCGACGGCGCGATCCTCGTCCTCGAGGACATCGGCGAGGCGGTCTACCGGCTCGACCGGATGCTCGTGCAGCTCCGCCTCGCCGGCGCGCTGACGCGCATCGCCGGCCTCGTCTTCGGCGCCTTCACCGACTGCCCCGAGACGAGCGACGACGGCGTCCGCCGGCTCGACGAGGTGCTCGACGAGGCGGCCGCCGCGGCCGGCGTCCCCGCCGTCGCCAACGCCCCCGTCGGCCACATCGACGAGCAATGGACGCTGCCGTTAGGCCTCACGGCGACGCTCGATGCCGGCGCCGGCGCCCTCCACGTCCACTGATGCACGCGATGACCAAGTCCGGCACCGACCTCGTCAACGAGGCGAAGCAGCGGATCACCGAGATCGACCTCGCCGCCGCCCGCCGCGCGCACCGCGCCGGCGACGTCGTCTTCGTCGACGTGCGCGAGCCGCACGAGTCCAACCTCGGCCGCATCCCCGGCGCGACGCTCCTCCCGCGCGGGACGATCGAGGTCCGCTGCGAGGGCGTGCTCCCGCGCGATCGCGCCCTCGTCGTCTACTGCGCCGGCGGCAGCCGCTCGGCGCTCGCCGCCGACACCCTGCAGACGATGGGATACGAGGTCCGGTCGCTGCGCGGCGGCTACCGCGCCTGGGTCGAGGACGGCGGCCCGGTCGAAGGGTGAGTCGGCGGTGCGGTTCATGCCACCGCTGACGGAGCCATGATGCGGAACGTGCTCGAGCACCGCGAGATCGCGCGACTCTCCGCCGCGCTCGCCGCGCACAGACCGCTCGCGATCGAGACCTCGCCCGACGAGCCCACCCTCCACGCGGCGGTGATGGTCCTCCTGCGACCGAACTATCTCGACGAGCTCGAGCTGCTGCTCATCAAGCGCGCGGAGTACGAGGGAGATCCGTGGAGCGGCCACGTCGCGCTGCCCGGCGGCCGCCGCGAGCCCGACGACCAGTCGCTCGAGCGGACCGCCGTCCGCGAGACCTGGGAGGAGACCGCGATCGACGTCGCCCGCGACGGCGCCGTGCTCGGCGCGCTCGACGACGTGTCGCCGCGCACGATCGCCGTGCGACAGGTGGTCGTGCGGCCCTACGTCGCCGCCGTCGTCTCCGACGTCCAGATCGTCGAGAGTCCCGAGGTTGCCGCCGCGTTCTGGGTTCCGCTCACGACGCTGCGCGACACGAGCGCGTGGATCACCGCCGAGGTGGTCGCGCACGGCCGCTCGCTCCGCGTCCCCGCGTTCGCGCACGGCGAGCACGTGGTGTGGGGGCTCACCGAGCGCATCCTGCGCGCGTTCCTCCGGCTGTTCGACGCCGAGGGATAGCTCCCCGGACGTCAGCCGGCGCGGAGCCGGATCGCCTCGCCCAACGCTCCGACCGCGCGCCCGCCGAACCGCGCCCGCGCCTCGGGCCGCGCGAGATGCTCGGCGATCAGCGCCGCGAGCACCCGCCCCGCCGCCTCGTCGGCCTGCGTCACGCGATCGATGAGGTCGAGCACCGCCGACGTCGAGACGGCGAGCAGCCCGTCGAGCTGCCGCGGAAGCTGCCGGTGCAGCTCGACGATCAACCGCGGGTCGCGCGGCGCGGCGGCGCCGAGCACCTCCGCGAAGTAGCGCGCACCCATCGACAGCGCGTCGTCGAGGCTCTCGCGATAGAGCCAGGCGAGCAGCGGCAGGGCGCCGGGGTGGTGCAGCCGCAGCTCGTCGCGCACGTACGCCCGACAGCGTGCGACGGCGTCGGCGTTGCCGAGCCGGAGCAGCGCGAGGACGAGCGCGTCCGACCACTCCGCGGTGTGCTCCGACGCGAACATCGACGCGAGCTCGCGCGCCGTCGCGGGCGCCCCCGTGCGGACGAGCACCTCGAGCGCGACCGGCCAGATCCCCGGCGCCTCGCTCTCGACGAGACCCAGGAGATGGCGCATCAGCTCCTCGCGGTCCGCGGGCGCGAGTCCACCCGCGTGACGCATCACCGCGCGGGCGAGGGCGTCACCGCCATCGCGGTCGCGCCGATGCTCGCCGAGGAGTGCCTCCAGCTCCCGCGTGACCGATTCTCCGGTCATCCGACTCCGGCCTGAAGGGGAGGGCGCCCGGCCGGCATCGACACGAAGCTGCACCCAGCGTGCATCCTACTCGCGGCGCAGCCGAATGTCAGTGCCGTGCGCCTATTGCGCGAATATTTAGCACGTCCTAAATTCTCTTTTCCGACGCGCGAACTATCGCCGTCGTCAACCGTTTCGAGCACCCCCAAATGTCCGCCCTCCCGCGTGTCGTC
>JABFXM010000291.1 GCA_013361745.1 Gemmatimonadaceae bacterium
CGGAAGGAGGCGCAGGTCGCCGACGAGATCGGAGCGAACTTCACGTCGAACCAGAAGGTCGTCGTGCCCGCGGTGAAGCACGAGATGACGCGGCAGCGCGTGCTCGTCCTCCAGTACGTCGAGGGACGGCGCATCGACATGCTCGGCGACTGGATCGCGACGGGGAAGGTGCAGGGGCGCGCGATCGTGTCGACGGTGATGGAGATGTACATCCAGATGATGCTCGTCGACGGGCTCTTTCACGCCGACCCGCACCCGGGGAACCTGATGGTGACGCCGGAGGGGAAGCTCGTGCTCCTCGACTTCGGGATGGCGGTGCGCGTCCCGCGCGAGATGCGGCTGCGGCTGATCGACACCGTCTTCGCGGCGATCCGCGGCGACGTCGACGGGATCGTCGACGGGTTCGCGTCGCTCGGCGTCATCCTCCCCGACGCGAACCGCGCCGCGATCGGCGCGCTGGTGAAGAAGCTCCTCGCGATCGCCTCCGAGCGGACGGTGACGCGCGAGCGGCTGGAGAAGCTGCTCGCCGAGCAGGTGCTGGCCGAGCTGTACGAGGCGCCGGTGGTGCTGCCGAGCGATCTGGTCTACTTCGCGCGCACCGCGTCGCTGATCGAGGGACTGGGGACGCGGTACGACGCGCACTTCAACGCGATCGAGTTCGCGTCGCCGATCGCGCTCCGGCTGCGCGGACGGATCATGGCCTCGCTCCGCGGCGACACGCCGCCTGCGAAGACTGGCGACTGGGTGGTGGAGCTTGGCGGACTGCTCGGCGAAGTCGCGGGCGTGGTGACGCGCGCCGGGAAGGAGATCGCGGGGATCGTCGGCGGACGGCTGTTCGCGGCGGGTCTGGGAGGAATGACGAGGTCGGGCGTGAATGGCGACTCCGGGATGCCGCCGGCGCCCAGCACACCTTCAATCATGTCGAAGTCGTCGGCGTGAACGGCTGTGAATGACAGAAGGCACGAAGGGTTTACAACAACCTCTTCGTGCCTTCGTGCCTTCTGTTCTACCCAGCTGAAGCAGGAGCAACCGCCCTCTCGCCCCTAACGCTCCCAGCGCAGGCTCACCGTCAGGAATCCGCCGATCGGCGGCATGTTGATCATCTCGCTGTGCGACTTTCCGAAGCCGCACGTCGCGTTCGGCGCGTAGAGCGACCGCCGGCCCGTCGCGATGAAGCCGTTCGCGAAGTCGCGGCCGCCGCGGCAGGTGAAGAAGTTCTGCAGGTTCACGTTCAGCCGCGTCCCCTCCATCGGCAGCTTCGTGCCGAGCGACATGTCGAAGGTCGTGAAGGTCGGGATGTGCCCGAAGTGCACGCCGGAGCGGAAGTCGTAACCGGTCACGTGCCGCGCGTTGAAGCCGAGCGCGATCGGCGAGCCGCCGACGTCGGTGAAGTCCGCGCCCGCGTTCCACTTGAAGGTGGGCGAGTTGAACGCCGTCGCTTCCGCGATCGCCGCGGCGGGGAGCGTCGATTGCGCCTGGATGTCCTTCAGGTGCTGCCAGCTCGTCGAGCCGGAGAAGCTCGTCGTCGGCGTCGCCGCGTAGCGCAGCCCGAGGTCGACGCCGTCGATGCGCGCCTTGCCGAGGTTGAGGTACGTCAGCGTGAACTGGTCGCGACCCGTCTCGCTGCCGAACTTGCGCCCTTCCGAATACGCGAAGGTCCCCGCGAGCGGATTGGCGACGTTGACGAGCGGGGTGATGAAGCTGCGGAAGAACGCGCGGTACGCGGCGACGTCCACGTAGAAGGAGCCGTTCATGACCCCGCGGTAGCCGAGCTCCCAGGTGCTGTTCGTCTCCGGAACGATCGGATCGTAGCTGCGGACGGTGTTGCCGAGCGAGTCCTTGATCACCAGACCGTTATGGTTGCCGATGACGCCGATGCCGACCTTCGACGAGAGTGGGCTGAAGTCGGGGAAGTAGAAGCGCGTCTGGAGGACGTTCGGCGACTTGAAGGCGCGATTGAAGGTGAAGCGGACGGTCTGGTCGGGTGTCGGCGTGAAGAGCAACCCCGCCTTCGGGCTCCACTGCGCCGGATAGTAGTCGTGCTTGTCGAAGCGGCCGGCGCCGACGAGCCGGAAGAACGGCGAGAGCTGCTGCTCGAGCTGCGCGTAGACGCCGCGCTGGTCGAACTGGATGTCTTCGCCCGTCAGGCGGTCCGCGAGCCAGTGACGATGGCTGCTGACGATGTCGTGGCGGAACTGCCCGCCGTAGGTGAAGCGCGTTCCGGTCACCGGGAGCGTGAGGTTGTTCTGCAGCTCGGCGGCGATCAGCTGCCCGTCGCCCGGAAACGCGGACACGTGCTTCAGCGAGTCGTCGCTGATCCCGGGGTAGCGGAGATAGTTCTGCGCGTAGGTGTTGAGGACGTAGGTGTCGCCCGCGCTCGACTTCGTCGTGTAGAGCTGCCCGAACCAGTGCGGGCTCGTGTACTTGAGCTGCGCGTGGCGGTACGTCCAGTTCACGAGCTGGTTGCGCCCGACGTTGGTCTGCCCGACGCCGTTGTTCCGGCTCGCCCCCGCGCTCGCCTCGAGGCGCGAGCTGCCGTGGTACCAGTCGAAGGCGCCCGCGGCGCGCGCGACGCTGGTGTTCCAGTGCGCGTTGCGCTCCTGGGCGACGATCTGGCCGACCGGCGCGTATGCGTGGTGGTTCGAGAAGTCGTCGGCGCTCTGATACTCGCCGGTGAGCTTGTAGCCGAAACGCCCGTCGCCGAAGACCCCCGCGTGCCGTCCCTGCGCGTCACGGTACGTCCGCGTCCCCGCGCCGAGCTCGATCGTCGTCCCCGGAAACTGCTTCGCGTCCTTGGTCTCGAGCGTCAGCACGCCGTTGGACGCGTCGGGTCCGTAGAGCGCCGAGCCCGGACCGACGAGCACCTCGACCGCGGCGAGATCGACCTTCGGGATCGTCGTGAACCCCGCGGCGGGCATCCCGTACTCCGGCAGGACGGCGATGCGGCCGTCTTCCATCTGCAGCACGCGGTTGTTGAACGCGGAGTTGAAGCCGCGCGTGTTGATCGTCGTCGTCGTGACGCCCACCTGCAGGAGGTCGACCCCCTCGACGCCCTTGAGCGCGCCCGAGTACGAGTTGCCGGTCGTGTTCTCGATCTGCTGCGCGCCGATGCGCGTCACCGTCGCTGGCGCTTCGGTCACCTTCTCGACGCGGCGCGACGCCGAGACGACGACCCCCGCCAGCTCGACGGGGGCGCGCTCGAGGGTGAAGTCGAGGTGCGTCTCCGCGCCCGCGCTGACGACGATGCCGGCGCTGGTCTTCAGCGTCTGCCCCGCGCGCCGCACGCGGACTTCGTACGTCCCGGGCGCGACGCTGTCGATCGTGTAGCGTCCCCGCGCATCGGTGAGCGCGCCGCGGGCGGCGCCGACGACGACGACCTGCGCGGCCTGGACACCGGCGCTCTTCGCGGCGTCGGTGACGGTGCCCGCGATGCTGCCGCTCTGCGCGAGCGCCGCGGCCGGCGCGAGCAGCACGGCCGCGAGAGATGTGCGAAAGAAGATCGACATGGGGGGAGTGTCGGTGATGGCGGTGCCGCGTGATCGGGGCGCCGGGTCGTCAGGCGCGTATCGGGTAGCAGACGAAACCTAGCGAGGAGAGGCCGACCCGTGCAGCGTCAGGCGACCGTGAGGCGGGAAGCGTCAGGCGTTCACCTTCGAGCCTGTACGGGTTCGTACGACCTTCAGGACTCCATCACGACCCGCACGTCGGCGTCGATCGCCGCCCCCGCGCCGTGGCGCGTCAACCAGGACACGGCGAAGAAGACGAGGATCGACAGCACGAGCGAGAGTCCCGACACGGTCACTCCCGCCGGGAACGTGTACACCTTGAAGTACGCGAGCGTCTCGAACACCAGCGTGACGACGAGCCCCGTGCCGATCGACGCGATCGCGCCTTCCTTCGTCGCGCCCTCCCAGTTCAGTCCGAGCGCGAGCGCGGGCACCAGCGTCGACGCGAACAATCCCCACCCGAAGATGCCGAGGAACGCGACCATCGCACCCGAGGACTGCGCGACGAGCGCGGCGAGGATCGCGATGGCCAGCGTCGAGACGCGTCCCCAGAACAGCTCGTTCCGTCCCTTCCGCCCGAAGGCGATCGGAAGGTCGTGCGTCACGACCGCCGCGCCGATGTTGAGGAAGGAGTTCACGGTGCTCATCGTCGCCGCGGCCACTCCCGCGAACACCAGCGCCGCGAGCACGATCGGCGTGAAGCCGAGCAGGAAGCTCGGCGTCGCCGCGTCGGGCGTGGGAACGTTCGCCATCCGTCCGCTCGCCACGAGCGCCTTCACTCCCACTCCGACGCCGAAGTACAGCAGGAGAACCAGGATCAGGCCTAACGTCTTCAGCAGCGGATACCACTTCAGCTGCCGCGGGTCGCGGAGCATGTAGTACTTGTGGACCCCCTGCGGCTGGCCGAGCGATCCCAGCCCGAAGACGAAGAAGAAGGAGAGCGCCGCGATCGGTGTCAGCTTCCCCCACGGTCCGAGAAAGCTCGCGTCCGCCGCCATGATCGCGTGCGAGATCCCGCTCATCCCCCCGTTCACCGAGAGCACGAAGACGAAGACAAGCGCCGAGGCGAGCGCCATCAGCGTCCCCTGGAAGACGACGATGTAGATCCCGGCGAGGATCCCGCCGGCGACGGAGTAGGCGAGGGTGATCGCCATCCCGATCCAGATCCCCCACGCGAGGCCGACGCCGAAGATCGCGTTGATCACGTAGCCCATCGCCAGCGCGTTCGTCGCCATGTAGCCGACGATCGCGACGAGCATCGCGACCCCCGCGAGCCCCTGCGCCGCCGGCGAGCGGTAGCGCGCGCCGATCGCGTCGGGCACCGTCATCAGACCGCGCACCTCACCGAGCAGCCGCATCCGCTTCGCGAGCACCCACGCGCCGAGGACGTTGGTGATCGAGGCGGGAAGCACGATCCAGAGCGCGCCGAGCCCGATGGTGTAGAGCAGCCCCGGCCCGCCGATGAACGCGAAGCCGGACACCGAGGTCGACACCGACGCCACCGTCAGCGCGACGAGCCCGATCCTGTGGCCGGCGACGAAGAAATCCTGCGCCGTGCGCGTGCGGCGCATCGCCCAGACGCTGATCGCGATCACGCCGGCGAAGTAGAGCAGCGCGACGATCACGATCGTCGGGCTGGCGACGTGCCGCAGCGCGGCTGATTGCAGGAGGCTGAAGGCTGGAGGCTGCAGGCTCACCGCGTCTCCTCCGCCGCACGTGCCGCGCGCGCGGTCGTCAGCACCCGCTCGAGATCTTCCGGACGCAGCGTCTGCTCCTCGAAGGTGAGCGCATACGCCACCGGCAGCACGAGCGTCGGCAGCAGCCCGATGCCGTAGAGCACGATCGCCGCGCGGCGCGGGAGGCCGAGCAGCAGCGGCTCGGCGGCGCCGGGATTTCCCGGGAGCGCGAACACCGCCGCGAAGCCGGCGCCGAGGAGAAGGGTGATGATCCCGAAGGGCCAGGCGAGCTTCCCGAGCCCGCGGTCGCGTCGCATCGCGCCCAACGCGAGCGTCGCGACGAGCGATCCGGTCACCCCCGCGGCGAAGAGCGGGCCCGCCCAACCGGGCGCCCCTCC
>JABFXM010000430.1 GCA_013361745.1 Gemmatimonadaceae bacterium
CGCGGCGAGCGCCGGCGTCCCGAAGGGGGTCGCGATGCGCGTGATCACGACGTAGATGAGCGCGAACGCGACGCCCGTCGTCGCCGTCGGCAGCCCCACGCGCAGGATCGACTTCATCGCGTGCGCCCGCGGCGCGCCGAAGCGGATCATCGCCCGCCGCCGCAGCAGCACGAGTCCGATCACGAACACGATCCCACGGGTGGCGAGCGTGGCGATCGCGGCGCCGCGGATCCCGAGCGTCGGGGCACCGAGCAGGCCGAGGATGAGGACCGGATCGAGCACCAGCGTCGCGACGACGGATGTCGAGAGCAGCAGGAAGGGCGTTCGCGTGTCGCCCGCGGCGCGGAAGGCAGCGTCGACGACGAAGAAGCCGAAGATCAGCGGCGCGCCGATGAGATAGGTGCCCAGGTAGCGCGCGCCGAGCAGCGTGACGTCGGGCGGCGTGCCCATGAGCGCGAAGAGCCGCGGCAGGATCGCGAGACCGAGAACGGCGACCGCCGCCCCCAACGCCAGGGTGAGCGCGAGCGCATCGCCGGCGACGCGGGCCGCTTCCGCCGGGCGCCCTTCGCCCCGCCGACGCGCGGCCACCGCGGTGAGCCCCACGCTCACCATCTCGGCGATCGACACGATGAGCCAGATCCAGAACACCGCCGCCGTGACGGCGGCGAGCCCCGCCGACCCGATGCGAGTCCCCACCCAGAACGCGTCAACGGAGGCGAAGACCGTCATCAGCAGCATGGACGCGACCGCGGGGGTCGCGACGCGGAGGATCGTGCTGCCTAACGGTCCGGTCGCGAGCGAGCGCTCGCCGGCGACGGCGATGTGCTCGCCGGTGACGTAGAGCGCCCCGGTGTCGTGGGTCTCGAACGGCAGCGCGGCCGCCGAGTCGTGCTCGAGCGGCCGCGCGGTCGTCTCTTCGGGCGCCGCCATCAGGCGCCGGTCGTCGCTCCCGTGGGCGCCACGGCGGCGATGGCCGACGCGATCTTCGCCAGCTCGCGCGCCGCCCCGGACTGCGGATCGGCGAGCACGATCGGCGCACCTTCGTCGCCACCCTGCGTCACGCGGGGCGAGATGGGGATCTGCCCGAGCAGCGGGAGATCGAGCTCCTTCGCGAGTCGCTCGCCGCCCCCGCAGCCGAAGAGCGCCGTCGGCTTGCCGCAGTGCGGGCACTCGAGCCAGCTCATGTTCTCGACGATGCCGAGCACCGGGACGCCCACGCGCTGGAACATCTTCGCGCCGCGCAGCGCGTCGCCGACCGCGACCTCCTGCGGCGTGGTGACGATGACCGCTCCGTGCACCTGCGTCGCCTGCACCAGCGAGAGCTGCGCGTCGCCGGTGCCCGGCGGCATGTCGACGAAGAGATAGTCGAGATCACCCCATTCGACGTCGCCGAGGAACTGCGTGATGATCTTCATCACGATCGGTCCGCGCCAGATCGCCGGCTGGTCGCGCTCGATGATGAAGCCGAGGCTCATGACCTTCACGCCGTGCGCCTCGAGCGGGATGATGCGCTCGTCGATGACGCGCGGCGCTTCCATGACTCCCATCATGCGCGGGATGTTCGGACCGTAGATGTCCGCGTCGAGGATGCCGACCTTCGCGCCCTCCCGCGCCAGCGCGACCGCGAGGTTGACGCAGACGGTCGACTTGCCCACCCCCCCCTTCCCACTCGACACCGCGATGATGCGGCCGAGGCGCGGATACGCGACCGGCGAGGGAACGGAGCCGCGCGGCTGCTGCGCGCGCGGGCTCGTGTCCATGACCGGGAGCGCGCGCCCGCTCGACATCGCGCCCGCCGGCGGCGTCGCGCCGCCGCGCGCACGTTCGCTCGCGTCCTTCACGTCGACGCGGACGTCGGTGACGCCGCTGACACGCTCGATCGCCTGGCGGACGTCGCGCACGATCGACGCGTCGTCCTGCGGGGAGAGCAGCACGGTGAGGCGGACCCTGCCCTCGGTAGAGATCGCGAGGTCGCGAACCATCTCGGCGCGCAGCACGTCGGTGCCGGCGCGCGCGCTCTGGACGGTGCCGAGCGCGGCGACGATCCGCTCCTGGAGATTCTGGGCCATCAATCGGATTCGGGGACGGGGTCGATGCGAACGCCTTCGAGCTCTGGCACGAGCCGCCTGAGATGCGCTTCGATTCCCTGGATGAGCATGCCGGCGGTCATCTCGCAGTCGGGGCATCCACCGGAGACGCGAATGACCGCGATGGAAGAGCGCAGCTCATAGGAGACCAGCTCGACCTCGCACATCGCGCCGCCGAGCTTGTGATGGAGCTCGGCTACCGCCTCGCGCAGCCGTGCCTCGATGACCTGCGCCTGATCAGCGCGCTGGAAGACCCGCATGCCCGAAAGTTAGTCGGGCCGCGCGGGCTTTGACACTGCGAGATAGGCGCGGGCGGCGGCCACGACACGCTCCCGGACCTCCTCGAGGGTACCGGCCACCAGGGCGCCGGACGCCTTTGCGTGACCGCCGCCGCCGAACTGGCGCGCGAACGCGTTGACGTCGACCGCACCGGTGCTGCGAAACGACACCTTCACCTTGCCGTGGCCGAGGTCGCGGAAGAAGAGCGCGAGGCGAGTGCCCGAGACCGAGCGCGCGTGCTCCACGATTCCATCGAGATCCTCGCTCCGTACCTCGTGGCGCTCGAGCGCACCCGCGGCGACGGAAATCCAGGTGATGCCGTGATCGCGGTCGATGCCGAGCGTCTCCAGCGCCTCACCGAGCAGCTGGAGTCGCCCGATCGGGGCCGACGCGTAGATGCGCGTGTACATCTCCTCGGGGTCGACCCCGGCCGCGAGGAGGGCGGCGGCGATCGCATGACAGCGCGGCGTGGTGTTGCTGAAGCGGAAGCCCCCGGTGTCGGTGAGGATCGCGGCGTACAGCGACCCGGCGACGGCGGGAGTGATCTCGAGGCCGAGCGTGACCGCGATGTCGTAGACCAGCTCCCCGGTGGCGCAGGCGCTGGTGTCGTCGAGGGTGATCTCGCCGGCGGGCTCGTCGCTCGGCAGGTGGTGATCGACGACGAGCCGCGGAATCTTCAGCGAGCGCACGGTGTCGGCGAGCACGCCGAGCCGCTTCACGTCGCTGATGTCGTGCACGAGCAGGACGTCCGCGTCGCGCAGCGCGGCCGCGCCTTCAGCGGTCCGGTTCACCACGTCGGTGCCGAGCAGGAACTCGTACATCACCGGCCAGGGCGTCGGGTTGACGATGAAGGGCTTCATCCCGAGCTGCGCGAGAAGGCGCGCGAGCGCGGTCCCCGAGCCGCAGCCGTCGCCGTCGGCATTGATGTGCGTCGAGAGGGCGACGCGGCGCCCGGGCTTCAGCTCGGTGGCGAGACGCGCGATGTCGGCGCGACGATGCTCCGCGACGGAGAGGAGATCAGCGAATGACATGGCGCCGGTGGAGGTCGGAACGGACGCGGCGCCCGCATGACCGCCGGGCGCCGCGTGAAACGTGCGAGTCGTGTCGCTCAGTCGCCAGTGACCGGTGCCTGCTCCCCGCGACCGATGCGCGAGTTGCGCCTGCCGTAGAGGAAGTAGATCACGAGGCCGATGACCATCCAGACGATGAGCCGGATCCAGGTGTCGTGCGGGAGCCCGGCCATCATCGCGACGCACACGATGATGCCGAGGATCGGGACGAGCGGGACGAGCGGGGTACGGAACGGACGCGGCAGGTCGGGGCGCTGCGCGCGCAGCGCGATCACGCCGCCGCAGACGATGACGAAGGCGAGGAGCGTCCCGATCGACACCAGCTCGCCGAGGAGCCCGATCGGGAAGAGACCGGCCACGATCGCCGCGACGAAGCCGGTGAGGATCGTCGTCACGTACGGCGTCTGGAATCGCGGATGCACCTTGCCGAAGACCGGGGGAAGCAGCCCGTCACGCGACATCGCGAAGAAGATACGCGGCTGTCCCATGAGCATCACGAGCACGACCGACGCGAGACCCGCGATCGCGGCAATGTTGACGAGGACGCGGAGCCACGCGAGCGCGGGGCCGGCCTTCTCGATCGCGACGAACACCGGGTGCGGGACGTTGAGGTCCGTGTAGTGCGCGAGCCCGGTCATCACCAGCGCCATCAGGATGTAGAGGATCGTGCAGATGAGCAGCGACCCGAGGATGCCGATGGGCATGTCGCGCTGCGGATTCTTCGCTTCCTGCGCTGCCGTGGATACCGCGTCGAATCCTATGTACGCGAAGAACACGACGCCCGCGGCGCGGAGCACGCCGCTCCAGCCGAAGTGTCCGAACTCGCCGGTCGTGTTGGGCGGGATGAACGGGTGCCAGTTCGCCGTGTTCACCGCCGCGAAACCGAAGGCGATGACGAGCAGCACGATCAGCACCTTCACGACGACGATGACGTTGTTGAAGTTCGCCGACTCCTTGATCCCGACGACGAGCAGCGCCGTCATCAGGCCGACGAGGATCATCGCCGGAAGGTTGAGGATCGCCCCTGTCGGCACGAGATGATGCGTGCCCTGCACCGCGTACGGCGCGTTCACCCACTGCGAGGGCAGGTTGATTCCGAGCTCGCCGAGGAACGCGACGAAATAGCCGGACCAGCCGACGGCCACCGTCGACGCGCCGAAGAGATACTCGAGGATGAGATCCCAGCCGATGATCCAGGCGATGAACTCGCCGAGCGTCGCGTACCCGTAGGTGTACGCGCTACCGGCGATCGGGATCATCGACGCGAACTCGGCGTAGCAGAGGCCCGCGAAGAGACAGCCGACGCCGGCGATGACGAACGACCAGACCACACCGGGGCCCGCGTACTGTGCGGCCGCGGTTCCGGTCAACACGAAGATGCCCGCGCCGATGATCGCCCCGATGCCGAGTGTGGTCAGATTCAACGCGCCGAGCGCGCGCCTGAGCGTCCCGTGTCCTTCGGCGCTCGCCTCGGCTTGTAGAACGGCCAGACTCTTCTTGGACCAAATACCCATGCGGAATTCTCCAGGGGACGGCGGGCGATTACGTCGTGCGGCGAGGGATTCCCCTCTGAAAGCCGCGGCAAATTGTGACCCGCGCCGCGTCTTTGTCAAGCAAACGCAATGTCCGAGAACGGCGAAAACACGAATGGCGCCGGTGGTGTCCGGCGCCATCACGCGCTGTCGTGCTTCCGGTCAGGTGCTGTAGTTAGGCGCTTCCCGCGTGATCGTGACGTCGTGCGGATGCGACTCGCGAAGCCCCGCGGTCGTGATGCGCACGAACGTGGTCTTCGTGCGCAACACGTCGATCGAGGCGCAGCCGACGTAGCCCATCCCCGAGCGCAGCCCGCCGATCATCTGATACAGCACGTCGCCGACCGGGCCGCGATACGGCACGCGTCCCTCGATTCCTTCCGGCACGAGCTTCTTGAGCGACATCTCGCCTTCCTGGAAGTAGCGATCCGCGCTGCCGTCCTGCATCGCCGAGAGGGAGCCCATGCCGCGGACCATCTTGAAGCGCCTGCCCTCGAGGAGGAAGGACTCGCCCGGGCTCTCTTCGGTGCCGGCGAGCATCGATCCCATCATCACGCTCGACGCGCCGGCGGCGAGCGCCTTGACGATGTCGCCCGAGTACTTGATGCC
>JABFXM010000067.1 GCA_013361745.1 Gemmatimonadaceae bacterium
CGGAGGACCGCGAGCGGCGCGAGCGACGCCGCGCGTCGCCCGCCTTCATCCTGTCGGTGTCGAGGATCGCCGGTATCGCCGATCATCCGCCTCCGATCGTGTGGACGGCATCGGTGCCGTCGCGCCACTAGAGTGCAGCCAGCGTGCCAGTCGCGCCAGAGCCCGATCGCATCGGGTGCGTACCGGTGGTGCGACAACCCGCTCTGTAAATGCGACGCCCCGCCGTGCGCGCGGGTAACAGCGCGCGGCGGGGCGGCGAGCAGCGTCGCCGTGCGGCAGCGACGCCGGGCGCTCGCGTCGCTAGGCGGCGACGACGTGGGCGTCGTGCGCGTCGTGCGCCTGGGACTCCGGCGAATCGTGGAGCGCGGCGATGATCCGCGCGGCGCAGGCGTCGAGCTGCATGCGGTTCGGCATCTCCGACTCCGGGAAGGGCAGCGGGATGTCGAACCGGTCGCCGATCCGCCGCGGGATGAGGTGGACGTGATAGTGGAAGACGTCCTGTCCCGCCGCCTTCCCGCTGTTCACCACCATGTTCATCCCCTGCGCCTTCGTCACCTGACGCACCGCCGGCTCGAGCTTCAGCGCGACCTCGAAGAGATGCAACGCGAGCTCCGGCGGAAGATCCTCGAGCGACTCGAAGTGCCGGCGCGGGACGACGAGCACGTGGCCCGCGTTCACCGGCTGGATGTCCATGAACGCGAGCGCGTCGGAGTCCTCGTAGCAGACGCTGACTTCACCCGCGCCCCCGATGAGGTCGCAGAAGGTGCAATGATGAGTGACCGGGGGCATGAGCAGCCTCGGAGAATGGGAGCCGACGACGACGAGCGACTGCCTCCGTCAAACGCATTCCCGGTGCCACGGTGGCCCGTAGAAATACCGGACATCACGCGTCGTCCCGCGCGCATTGCGCCGAGCGTGACCGTCGGCAGATCGACGGTGACCTGCGCCGAATCGGCGGTCCCCTTCTGCTCCGTCGCGACCACCCATGCGCTGCCGATGGCCAGCGCGATCAGATGACCGAGCGAATCGACGCTCACCACGCCGACGCCTCCGCGGACGCTCCAGCTGTAATGACCCGGGGTGAGCGACGAGTCGCTCGCGTACGACCGGGCGACGAGCTGCGCCGAATCACCGATGCCGAGGAGATGGACCGTCTTCGGTGACACGTCGGTGCGCACCACCGCGAGCGCCTGCGACACGACGCGCACCCACGCCGTATCGGCCGCGCCCTCCGGGGAGGTCGCGACGACGGCGGTCGTCCCCGGCGCGAGGGCGTGGACCGCGCCGCCGGCTCCTCCCACCTGCACCAGCGCCGGATCGACGCTTGCCCACTTCAGGGGCCGCCCCGTGAGCGTGTCGCCGCGCGCACTCGACACCACCACGCCGAAGCGCGCGCTGTCGCCGACGAGAAGCGCGAGCGTATCCGGCACGACGTGCACCCGTGCGACTCGCGCGGCGATCCGCATGCTGATCGAGTCCGCGACGCCATTGAAGGCGCGGGCGATGATCCAGACGACACGATCGACGTCGCGCGCGGCGATCCTTCCCGTCGACGGTCCGCTCGAAACGATGGTCGCGCTCGTCGAATCGCTCGTGCTCCATCGGATGTAAAGCGGCGAGAGCTCCCTGCGCTGCGCGTCGACGCCGGCCGCCGAGACGGCGAGCGTGTCGACGCCGAGGATCAGGGTGTCGGACACGCTGAGGATGATCGCGGCGACCGCGCTGTCCGGCGCGACGTACTTCAACGTGTCGTGCACCAGCGTGCTCGCGCCGGGGCTCGCCGTGATCTCGCGCGTGGACCGGAAGAGCGTGTCCCCCGCGGTGTCGATCGCGGCGAGTGCGAGCGAGTATCGCCTCGACCGACCCGGGAAGGTGACGTCGAATGCGAGCGTGGCGGTGTCGTTCACGAACCCCGCTTCCGCCGTGGACGATGGTCCGCCGTCGAGCGGAGCGAGGATCCCGCGGACTTTCCGCAGCGAGATGAAGGTCGACCCCCCGCCCGCCGCGGCGGGTTGCAGCCGTGGCACGACGGCGAGCGACGCCCGGCTTGGCAGTCCCGGTCCACTAGGGACCCTGTCGCGGCAGCTCGCGACGACCGCGATCGCGAGGAGGCCGGCGAGGCGCGCGACTGACGGCAGCCGATCGACTTTTCGACCCATGACCACGAGTTGAGCCCTCCAGGAAGCGCTCGAGCGGCCGCTACCGTTACCGCCGAAGCGATTAAGCCGTCCTCATCCATAGCCGCCGGCGGTCACTTACGACCGACCGCGGTTCCTGACCGGGTCTTCAACCCACTCCAATGTCCATCTCGCATCGCTTCGCCGCCACCTCGGCGCTCGCGCTGATTGCGTCCGCCGCCATGGTGCGCCCCGCCTCAGCGCAGGGGACCGACAAGCTCTCCATCCACGGCTACCTCACGCAGGGCTACGCGATCTCCGACAGTGCCTTGATCGAGGGGATCCCGAAAGAGGGCACGACCGACTATCGCCGCGCGGCGCTGCTGATGCGCTACGCGACGACCGATCACGACAACTTCGTCCTCCAGATCGCGCACCGCCGGCTCGGGAACAGCCCCTCGATGCAGTTCGAGCCGGACGTGAAGGTCGACTGGGCGTTCTACGAGCACACCTTCGCGAAGGCGAGCACTCGGCTCCGCGTCGGCAAGGCGCCGATTCCGTTCGGCATCTACAACGAGACGCGCTACGTGGGGACGCAACTTCCCTTCTATCGCGCGCCCTATGCCATGTACCACGAGGGGATCTACACCTCGGAGACGATCGACGGCGTGTCGCTGACGCAGCCGATCTTCGCGGGAAGCGCGTGGGCGATGGAGGCGAACGGGTATGCGGGCAGCTTCAGCTACCTCGACTTCCTCACGACGCGCGTCAGCCCCACCGCCTACGCCTACATCGGACAGCGCGAGCGTGCGTCGAGCACCCTCGGCGGCCAGCTCTGGCTCTCGACGCCGGTCGACGGCCTCCGCTTCGGCGGCGGCGCGACGCGCTACACCGTGCAGAACGCCTTCTTCCAGCCGGGCAAGTACAGCTTCGACGGCTGGACGGGCAGCGTCGACGGGAAGTTCGACCGCTTCATCACGCGCTCGGAGTACCGCCGTCTCATCGCGCACAAGCTGATGGACTACCGCGGCTGGTACACGCAGGGCGGCGTCGCGCTGACGCAGAAGCTCTCGGTGAACGGTCAGGCGGAGCGCGCGAACTACATCGTCCCCGTGATCCCCGGGCTCACGCCGGGCTACAAGAGCGCGCTGGTGCGCGACGATGCCGCCGGGGTCAGCTACTCGTTCACGCCGACGCTGATGCTGAAGCTGGAAGGGCACCGGACGAAGGATCACAACGTGGAGTCCGTGCTCGCGCCGACCGCGGCGCCGGTCCAGGGGAAGTACTTCATCTCCAGCCTCTCCCTGGTCTTCTAGATGTCGAACCGCTGGGCAGGGCGCCTGCGTCTCGCGATCGTCACGGCACTCGCCGTGGCGGTCGCGGGCCTCGCGCCGCGAAACGTGGCCGCGCAGAGCGGCGGCTTCATCGTGGTCGTGAACGCGAGCAATCCGACGACCTCGATCTCGAAGACCGATCTCTCGAAGCTGTTCACCAAGAAGTCCCGGCAGTGGCCGAGTGGGAGCGCGGCATTGCCGGTCGACCTCTCGCTCGGCAATCCCGTCCGTGACGCGTTCACCGAGCGTGTGCACGGAAAGTCGGCGCGGGCGATCGGCTCGTACTGGCAGCAGCAGATCTTCTCCGGTCGCGACGTTCCACCGCCGGAGCGGAAGAGCGACGAGGAGGTCCTGGACTACGTGCGGTCCAACGCCGGCGCGGTCGGCTACGTGGCGGCGGGAACGAAGCTCGGCGCCGGGGTGAAGGCGATCGCCATCTCGGAGTGATCGCGGGCCTCTGCCTTCCTCTCCATCTCCATGACTCGCATGCGGATCTCGATGGCTGGTCTCTCGCGCCTCGCAATCGCGACGGCGTTCCTCGTGCCGCTCGGCGCGCCCGTGGCCGTCCAGGCGCAACACGCAGCGGCGCAGCGTGTCGAGCGCGTCCGCGTCATCGCCACCGGCGACCTGCATGGATCGCTCGCCCCCTACGTGGACGCGCGCGGCTATCGCTCCGGCGGGCTGGCCGGGACAGCCGCGGCGGTGGAGCAGGCGCGCCGCGAGTGCGTCGCGCCCGCGTGCGTCTCGGTGCTCGTGGACGCGGGCGACATGTTCTCCGGGACCCCGGAATCCGACCTCACGCATGGTCGCGAGACGGTGGATGCCCTCGCGCTGCTGCACTATGACGCGATCGCGCCCGGAAACCGCGAGTTCGACTGGGGGCTCGACACGCTCGCGGCTCGCGTGCGTGGGGCGCGCCTTCCCCTGCTCGGCGCGAACGTGCACATGCAGGACGGGAGCGCGATCGCGTGGCTGCGTGGAGACACGCTGCTCCGTCGCGGTGGATTGGCGATCGGAATCATCGGGGTCGCGAGCCAGCTGACTCCGCAGGCGACCAATCCCGATTCCGTCTCGAAGCTGGCGTTCGAGGATCCGGCGACGACCGTCGACGCACGCGCCAGGGCGCTGCGTGCGCGTGGGGCGCGCGTGATCGTCGTCGTCTCGCACACCGGGGTCCGCTGCGAGGGGAACCTCTACGCCGTGGCGACGGGCGCTCCCGCCGACCGTTGCGCGGGCGAAGCGCTCGGCGCGATCGGCCGACTGGAGCATCCCGTCGACGCGTTCGTCGGCGGTCACACGCACCAGCGTGCGGTGATCCGTCTCGACAGCACGCTCTTCGTCTCCTCCGCGGCGAACGGACGGTCGATCACCGTCGTCGACATTCCCGTCGACGCGCGCGGCTACGCCCGTCGCGAGGAAGCGGTGGCGAGCTCCAGGGCCGTGGACGACAAGAGCGACGCGCCACATGTGGCCGCGATCGACTCGATCATCGCGCTCGCGACGGCGCGCGCGACCGCGTATCTCGCGCAGCCGGTGGCGACCATCGGCGAGGCGCTCGAGCGGAAGGGCGGTCAGTACACGCTGGGCAACCTCGTCACCGACGCACAGCGCTGGGCGGGAAAGGCCGATCTCGCGGTGACGAACAACGCCGGCATCCACGCGTCGCTCGCCGCGGGCGTCGCGACGAACAAGGCGGTCTACGACGTTCAGCCCTTCGGCAACATCCTCTACAAGCTCACCGTGCGCGGTGACGCGGTACGTGCCTATCTCGAGGCCGTCGTCGGCGCGGATTCGATCACGCGCCACGTGAGCGGCGCGCTGGTCACGTACGATCCGTCACGGCCCGTCGGCTCGCGGATCACGTCGCTTCGACTCGCGGACGGTCGCGCGCTGAGCGATTCGGCGACGTACACGATCGTGATGAACGACTACGTTCGCCCCATGGTGCTGGAGCGCGTGCTCGGCGAGGCGGTGCTCGACATGTCGTCGCTTCCGATGAACGATCGCGACGCGTTCATCGCGTACCTGAAGCAGCTGCCGCAGCCGGTGCGCGAGCGCTCCGAGATCCGGATCCGCGCGGTATCCTCGTCGAGCACGAGCACTGGCACGTCGAGGTAGGCT
>JABFXM010000538.1 GCA_013361745.1 Gemmatimonadaceae bacterium
CTCGCCAGCTTCCCGGCGGGAGTCACCGACGCGACCAAGACCGCCGCGACGATGGCCGTGAACACGGCGCCGGCGCCGAGCGCGCCGGTCCCCACCCTCGCGTCTCCGGTCCCGTCGGTGGTCGTCCGCAATAACGGCGGGCACCCGGTGCAGGGCGTGCCGGTGACCTTCGCCGTCACGAGCGGCAACGGCACCGTCACGGGCGCGACCGCCCAGACGGACAAGGACGGGATCGCGGCGGTCGGCGGCTGGACGTATGGGACGCTCGTCGGCGCGAATCAGTTGACCGCCAAGGTCGGCACCGCGGCGCAGGTCGTCTTCAACGTGACGACGACCGCCGGCGCTGCGGCGCAGGTCGCCAAGGTCAACGACGGCCAGTCCGCGGAGATCGGGAAGGCGCTCCCGCAGCCGGTCGCGGTGGTCGCCAAGGATGCGTACGGGAACGTCGTGGCGGGCGCCTCGGTCAGCTTCAAGCCGAGCGCGGGGTCGGTGAGCCCGACGACCGCGCAGACCGACGCGAGCGGCCGCGCGCAGGCCACGTGGACGATGGGGACGACCCCCGGTGCCGAAGCACTCGATGCGGTGATCGGCAACCTTCCCGCGGTCGCCTTCGCCGCGACGGCGATGCCGGCGGCGCCCTCGACCGTCACGAAGAGCAACGATGGCCAGAACGGTGTCGTGGGCACCGTGCTGGCGAATCCGCTCGTCGTGACGGTGAAGGACTCGTACGGCAACCCCGTGAGCGGGGTGACCGTGCAGCTCGTCGCTTCGGGCAACGGCTCCGTGAATCCTGCGTCGCCGATGACCGACGCCTCCGGCCAGGCGAGCGCGCAGTGGACTCTCCCGACGGTGGCGGGCAGCGCGACGGTTTCCGCGACGGTCGGCAGTCTCCCGGCGGTGACGTTCAGCGCGACCGCGCGTGCAGGCGCTCCGGCAAAGCTGATCGCCTCCTCGTATCCCACCAGCGGCACCGTGAACACGGCGGCCGGTGACTCGGTGCGCGTGTACGTGACCGACAGCTACGACAACGCGCTTTCCGGCGTGAGCGTGGCGTTCTCGGGCAGTGGTACCGCTTCGCCGACTCCGGCGCTGACGCAGAACAACGGCGTGGCGGCGGCGCGGTGGGTCCTTCCGAAGCTCGCGGGTCCGGCGTCGCTCACCGCGACGGTGGGCAGCATGACCGCGACGTTCAACGTGACCGCGGTCCCGGGTCCGGCGGCGACGATGTCGATCACGGGCACCGACCAGTCGGGCACGGTCGGCACCACGCTCGCTGACTCCGTGGCCGTGGTCGTGAAGGATGCCTACGGCAACCTGGTCAGCCCGCAGTACGTTCGCTTCGCCACGGCTTCCGCGAGCGGAAGCGTCGCGCCGGATTCGGTGCTCACGAACGCGGGCTTCGCGAGCGCGCATTGGACCCTCCCGACGATCGCGGACACGGCGTACCTGACCGCGAGTGCGGGCAGCGCGAACGCCACCTTCCGCGCCTTCGCGAATCCGGACGTGCCGGCGGTGCTCATCAAGGGCTCGGTGAGCGGCGACGGCCAGACGGCGAACGCCGGCAGCACGCTGCCGCAGCAGATCTCGGTGGTCGTGCGCGACAAGTATCAGAACGCGCTGTCCAACGTCCAGGTGAGCTTTGCGCCGAATGGCGGCACGGCGAGCCCGGCGAGCATGGCGACGCGGCTCGACGGCTCGGCGTCCACGAGCTGGACGCTCCCGAGCACTGGCGGCTCGTACGCGATGACCGTGAGCCTGCCGAGCGCGCCGAGCGTGGCGCCGCTCACCTTCACGGCGACCGCGACCGCGGTCAACACCGATCCGTGCGCGGTGAAGGGCACGGTGTCCCTGGGCGGCAGCGTCTCGGGTGACCTCTCGACGAGCGGGTGCGCGTTCGGCCCCTCGATGAAGATCGATCTGTGGGCGCTCAACCTGAACGGCTCGACTCCGGTGGACGTCCGCCTCCAGGCGAGCAACCCCCTGAGCTACGACACCTACATGACGATGTACCGTGGCTCGTACTCGGGTCAGACGGGCGTCATCGCGGAGAACGACGACAACAACTACTACGACGGTAGCAGCAACTCGGGCTTCCACGTGCTCGGCGGCACCGGCCAGTTCCTCGTCGGTGCGACGCAGTACGCCGGCGCCGGCCCGTATTCGCTCTCGGTCTCGAGCTGGAACGGTTCGCTTGACGGCAGTGTGCTCGACTACTACGCCGTCAGTGGGACGAACACGATGCAGCGCCTGGAGAGCAGCGACTACCGTCTCGGCACGAGGTGGTCGGACCGGGTGATGATCTACCTGAAGGCTGGTGAGACGATCACGGTTGGCATGAGCTCGACGGACTTCGATACCTACCTCGAGCTGCAGGGCAACGTGGGCGGCACCATCACGCCGGTGGCGAGCGACGACAATGGCGGCGGCGGGACGAATTCCCGCATGGTCTTCACCGCCTCGACGAGCGACATCTACTTTCTGTGGGCGAGCGCATCGCACGACAACTCCGGCGGCGCCTACAACCTGACCATCGACGTGAGTGCCCCCGCGGCAGTCTCGGCGAGGACCAGCACGACGACGTCGACGACCGCGCTGCCGGCGAGCGGTACGTACCAGCGAAAGGTGATGGATGCCCTGAACCAGGGAATCAAGCTGACCACGCCGTAAGCACTGCGATCGAGTAGCAAGGGGGCGGAGCCGCCGGAGAGGATCCCGGCGGCTCCGTTCCTTTTGTGGGTCTTGGTTGAGTGGCGACCGGCGCGGGACTAAATTCGACGGATGCCTCGTCCCGCGTTGCTGCACTCGTGAAAGTCGGCGTCATCACCCTCGGCTGTGACAAGAACACCGTCGATAGCGAGCGCTACGCCGCCGCACTCGTCGCCCGCGGCGCGGAGATGACCACCGATCTCGGCGAGGCGGGGATCATCGTCATCAACACGTGCGGCTTCATCGACGCGGCGAAGAAGGAGTCGATCGACGCGATCGTCGAGGCGGGACGCTTCAAGGACGAAGGGAGCTGTCGCGCCGTCGTCGCGGTGGGCTGCATGGTCCAGCGACACAAGTCGGAGCTCGTCGAGGCGCTGCCGGAAGTCGATCTCTTTCTCGGCTCCTCCGAGGTCGATCGGCTGCTTCCGGAGCTCGAGTCGCGCGGGCTGCTCGACGAGCCGATCGAGATGCACCCCGGCGAGCGACTGTTCACTGGTGAGCTGGCGCACGTTCGCTACCTGAAGGTGAGCGAGGGGTGCGATCACGGCTGCGCCTTCTGCTCGATCCCGCTCATGCGCGGCAGGCATCGCTCCTTCGCGCTCGACGAAGTCGTTCGCGAGGCGCAGCTGCTGGAGCTGCAGGGCGCACGCGAGATCAATCTCGTCGCACAGGATCTCGCCCATTACGGTCGCGACATCCGCGACGGGAAGGGGCTGCCGGCGCTGCTCCGTGCGCTCGTGCGCGAGACGACGGTGCCGTGGATTCGCATGCTCTACCTCTACTCGACGGGCATCACGCCCGAGCTGCTCGAGGTGGTGGCGGGCGAGGAGCGCATCGTGCCGTACCTCGACATGCCGATGCAGCACGCCTCCGACGCGGTGCTCAAGCGCATGCGCCGGCCCGAGCGACGCAGCGTGATCCGCGACCGGGTGGCGATGCTGCGTCGCGCGATCCCCGACGTCGCCCTGCGCACGACCTGCATCGTCGGCTTCCCGGGCGAGACGGAGGCGGACTTCACGTCACTGCTCGAGTTTCTCGAGGAGACGCAGTTCGATCGCGTCGGGGCGTTCACGTACTCGCCGCAGGAGGGGACGCGCGCCTTCGAGTACGAGGACGACGTGGCCGAGGAGCTGAAGCGCGAGCGACTCGAGCGCCTGACCGAGCTGCAGCGCGTCATAACTGCGGAGCGATACGAGCGGCACGTCGGCCGGACGGTGCGGGCGATCGTCGATCGTGCGGCCGATGCGTCCGGCGTCGCCGAAGCGCGCACCGTCTGGCAGGCCGACGACATCGACGGGGTGACGCGGGTCGCCACCGACGCGCCCGCGGGCTCGCTGCTCGACGTGCGCATCGACGCCGTCGAGAACGACTCCGATTTCGAGGCGACGGCGACGCGGGTCGTCTCGGTGCCTGCGGCGGAGGACCGCCGCAAGGTGAGACGTCTCCCGGTCATGGCGACGTCGATCGGCAGCTTCGGGCGATGAGCCGCTCCGCCGAGATCATGCGCCGGGCGCGCGAGCTTTTCCCGGGGGGAGTCAATTCCCCGGTGCGCGCCTTCCGCGGGGTCGAGGGCGAGCCGTTCGTCGTCGCGCGCGGACAGGGGGCCCGCATCTGGGACGTGGACGGCAAGGAGTACATCGACTACGTCCTCTCGTGGGGCCCGCTCGTCCTCGGTCACGCCGCGCCGCCCGTCCTCGAGGCGTTAGGCAGGGCGATGCAGGAGGGAACGAGCTTCGGGATCCCGACCGAGCTGGAGGTGCGGCTCGGGGAGGCGGTCCGCGCGCGGATGCCGCACGTCGAGATGATGCGCTTCGTCTCGAGCGGGACGGAGGCGACGATGAGCGCGGTGCGCCTCGCCCGCGCCTTCACCGGCCGCGACGCGATCGTCAAGTTCGACGGCTGCTATCACGGCCACGCGGACTCCTTTCTCGTGCGCGCGGGATCGGGGGTCGCGACGCTCGGTCTGCCGAACTCGCCCGGGGTGCCCGAGGCGCTCGCGTCGCTCACGCTGACGGCGCCCTTCAACGACGCGGATGCGGTTCGGGCGATCTTCACCGCGCGCCGCGAAGAGATCGCGGCGATCATCGTCGAACCGGTGGTCGGGAACGCGGGGCTCATCCTCCCCGATCCCGGATTCCTCGCGGCGCTGCGTGCGATCGCGTCGGAGCACGGCGCGCTGCTGATCTTCGACGAAGTGATGACCGGCTTCCGTGTCGCGCCGGGAGGCGCCGCCGAGCGCTACGCGGTGACGCCGGACCTCACGACGCTCGGGAAGGTGATCGGCGGGGGACTGCCGGTCGCGGCGTACGGCGGGCGGCGCGAGATCATGGAGCGGGTCGCGCCCGATGGTCCCGTCTACCAGGCGGGAACGCTGTCGGGAAACCCGCTCGCGATGGCGGCCGGACTGGCGACGCTCGACGCGCTCACGCCAGCGGTCCACGCGGCGATGGAGGCGTGCACGGCGCGCCTCGTTCAGGGGCTGCGGGAGATCGCGCAGAGGCGGCGCGTTCCGTTCACCGCCGCCCACGCGGGTACGATGTGGGGGTTCTTCTTCCGCGACGAGCCGGTGCGCTCGTACGCCGACGCGAAGACGGCGGACGTCGCGCGCTTCCGCAGGTTCTTCCACGCGGCGCTCCTGCGCGGAGTCTATCTCGCGCCCTCCGCCTTCGAGGCAGGGTTCATGTCGGCCGCGCACCGCGAGCCGGAGATCGACCTCACCCTCGACCGGCTCGATGCGGCGCTGGCCGCGGCCGGCTAGTACCGTCGCCGCGGTCGCGATCGTCGCCGCGATCGCGTCGTGCCGAGGGACGCTGAACCGAGCGCCGGCGCCGGAAGGGCCGGTGACGCGCGCGCCGGTGGATACGGT
>JABFXM010000564.1 GCA_013361745.1 Gemmatimonadaceae bacterium
CGGCGCGCGCCGCGCGCAGGCGGGCGTGCACCTCCGCGGTCGCGCGCAGGTCCAGACCGCGCGTGGGTTGGTCGGCGACGACGAGCCGGGGACGGTCGTCGAGCTCGCGGCCCAGCACGAGGCGCTGCTGATTCCCACCCGAGAGCGACGCGGCGCTCGCGCCCGGCCCCTCGGCGCGAACGTCGTAGCGTCCGATCAGATCCGCGGTGCGCGCCGACAGCTTGCGCCAATCGATCCACCCCCGGCGCGACCCGGCGTCGGCGAGCGCCACGTTTTCGGTGATCGTGAGATCGTCCGCGATCGCGTCGGCGTGCCGATCCTGCGGCACGTAGCCGATGCGCGAGGGAAGCACGACCTCGCCGCGGCCGGGGCGCTCGCGTCCCGCCAGGATGCGCAGCAGCTCGCGCTCGCCATTTCCTTCCACGGCGGCGACACCGACGATCTCTCCGGCGCGCACGGTGAGCGTGGCGGCGACCAGGGATGCTGCGATCACCTCGCCGCCGGTCACGACGCCCGGCGGGATCGCGTGCTCGAGATCGATCGCCGCCGCGCGATCCCCGAGCATCGCCGAGGCGAGCGATGCCTCGGTGGCGACGGCGGTGCGCGTCGTCATCACATTGCGGCCGCGGCGGAGCACGGTTGCCTCGTCGGCGACGTCGAGCGCGTCACGCAGCTTGTGGGTGATCAGCACGACCGCACGCTCGCCCGTGGCGAATCGGCGCGCCCACGCGAGCAGCGTCGCGGCGTCGGGCGGGGCGAGCGTCGCGGTTGGCTCGTCGAGAATGAGCAGGCGGACGTCACGGGCGAGAGCCTTGAGGATCTCGACGCGCTGTTGTGCGCTCACCGGCAGCGTGCCCACGACGGCTGTCTCGTCGATCGCGAGCCCGGTCGAGTCCGCGAGCCGTCGAACTCGCGCCGCGGCCGCTCGTGGATCGTAGGGCCCCCTGCCACCCAACGCGACGTTCTCAGCGACCGTCATCGCGGGGATGAGGGAGAAGTGCTGCTGCACCATGCCGATCCCGGCGTCGAGCGCCCGACGAGGCGACGTGAAGTGCACGAAGGTGCCGCGCCAGAGCATGCGTCCCGCGTCGGCTCGCGTCAGGCCATAAGCGACCCGCATCAGGGTCGTCTTTCCCGCTCCGTTCTCGCCGAGCAGCGCGTGCACCGTACCGGGGCGAACCGTCAGCGAGGCGCCATCGAGGGCAACGGTCGCGCCGTATCGCTTGACGATGCCGTCGAGCGCGAGGAGAGGGTCGCCGTCGCGCGTCGGAGCCGTCACAGGCCCGTCGGTGCTTCGATGAACCGCCAGGGAAGTCCGAACTCCCGCTCCAGCCAGCCGCCTAACGCCTGGACACCGAGCGTCTCCGTGGCGTAGTGGCCGGCGTAGATGACGGTGAGCCCGAGCTCCGGCGCATCCACGGCGGTCCAGTGCGGGCCCTCACCGACGATGAGCGTGTCCAGCCCCAGCGCGACCGCTTCGCGCAGCGTGTCGGCCGATGCACCGGCGCCGGTGCAGATTCCCCATCGCCGAGTGATCGCCGAGGGATCGAACGCCGTGGCGATCGCCTGGCCGCCGTGCCGGCGCGCGAAGGCATCGGAACGCGCGACCAGCTCGCGCGTCGGAATTGCGCTCTCGCCGCGGACCCCGATCTCGAGCGACTGGAAGCGCGCGAAGCGCCCGCCTGGCGTCAGGCCGAGCTCGCGCGCGAGCAGCACGTTGTTCCCGACCTCCGGATGGGCGTCGAGCGGCAGGTGTGAGGAATACACGGCGATGCCGCGCGAGAGGAGGCGATACAGGCGCTCGTAGAACGCGCCGCGGATCGGTTGGAGACCTCCCCACAGCAGCCCGTGGTGCACCACGAGCAGATTGGCGTCGGCTGCGAGCGCGCCGTCGATCGTCCGCTGCGAGCAGTCCACCGCCACGGCGACGCCGCGGATTTCGGCCCGGTTCTCGACCTGGATCCCGTTCACCGCCGGCGGATAGTCGGGGATCCGGGCGGTCTCCAGAAGCTCGTCGAGGCGTGCCGCGATCGTCTGCAGCGTCGCCATCAGGGCTTCGTCGCGCCCGTGGAGTCCGCCGACAGCGTTCCGGCGATCAGACGCGCGCGGGCCGAATCGACGGCGGCGCGCACCCGGGCGGGCACGAGGGAGTCGAGGGCGGGGTTCGGGACGTAGCTCACGACCTGGCTCGCGGTACCGAGATGGATCACGCGCGGCACGAAGCGCTTCTCCTTCACCTCCCGCGCCACCGTGAGAAAGGCGTGCGGCAGGTCGATGACGACACTGCCGATCACGACATCCGGCGCGACCCCATTCTGGTTCGAGTTGGAGCCGAACACGTAGACGCCCTTGCGCTCGCGCGCTGCCTGGAAGAGTCCGAGCCCCGCCGCATCGGCGTTCTGGAATATGAAGTCGGCACCCTGCGAGATCTGCGCGAGCGCCTGCTCCTTCCCGGCGGCGGCGTCGTCCCAGTTCCCGATGAAGGAGGAGAGGACGCGCACCTTCGGGTTCACCGACCGGGCGCCCCGCTCGAAGGCGGCGAAGCTGCTCTTCACCGGGGGCAGCTCGGTTCCTCCGAGCACGGCGATGATGCCGGTCCGGGTCAGCGAGCCGGCGACGATGCCTGCGAGATACGACGGGTCCTCGAAGGCGAAGACCATTCCCGCGACATTCGGTGAACTGGCGCGATCACCGGATGTCGCGACGTAAACCGTCTTCGGAAACTCCGGTCCGACCCGCAGCGCCGCGTCCTGAAACTCGAATCCGTGCCCGAAGACGAGATCGTACCCCTGCGCACCGTACTGCCGGAAGTTTTCCTCGAACTCCGCCGGCGTCTTCGTCTGGATGTGGCTGACCGACGCGTCGAGGCTGTCGCGAATCCGGAGCAGTCCATCATAGGCGCCGCCGTTCCAGGAATGGTCCGAGATCGGGCCGGGAGTGAGCAGCGCGACTCTGAACCCTGGCGCCTTCGCCGGCTCGCGGGCGCTGCACCCGATCAGCGCGGCGAGTGCGATGGCGGCGACGCCGCCTAACGCGCGCCGACGGACTGCCGGCTCGATCGTGCGTCTGTGCATTGCTGTGGAGAACCGGGGGTACGGCAACGTGACCAGAGGTGCATGCGGTTGCCAGGCAACGACATGCACCTCTGTGGAAACATGCGGGGGACGAGCTACGCCGGCAACCTACTTCGCGACGACGAGCGCCGGCTCAGCCGACCCGATGGAGCGCGTCGCATGCCGGCCTTCCTCCATGCGCACGCTTCCATTGATCTTCCCGCCCTCGGCGATCACGATCGTGCGCGTATGGATGTCGCCCTGGATCGCGGCGGTTGCCTGGACCTCCACGCGCTCGGTGCCGTTGATGGTTCCCTCGACCGTGCCACCGATGACCGCTTCGCGCGTCTCGATGTCGCCGCGCACGACGCCCTGTCGGCCGACGAGGACCTGCCGCGCGCTGCGGACCGCGCCCTCGACGCGGCCCTCGACCTTCACCACGCCGGTGCTGTCGATGTCACCAGTGACCGTCATGCCGGCCGCGATGATGGAGAGCGCGCCTTCACCGACTGGGCCGCCCTTGGTGTCCTGCTTCTCTTCCTTGAAGATCGCCATGTTCGTCACTGCCTCGTCTGCTGGATGAGCGTCATCGGATCGACCGCGGTTCCGCTTTTCCGCAGCTCGAAATGGAGATGCGGAGCGGTCGATCGTCCCGTGTTTCCGGAGAGCCCGATGACGGCGCCAAGCGGGACGCGGTCGCCCTGCCTAACGCGGATCTCGCTGAGATGTCCGTAGAGCGACTCGTAGCCCTGCGGGTGCGCCATCCGGATCATCTTGCCGTACTCGGGGGTCTCGCCGACTTCGACGACCATCCCACCTCCGGCGGCACGAACTTCGGTTCCTTCCGGTACCGCGATGTCGAGTCCGGGGTGCACCGCCCCATACTCCTGTCCGCTGCCGACACCGCGCGTAACGAAGCCCTTGGCGTCGAGCGGGTACCGCGTCGGGAGGGTCATCTCGACCGTGTCTTTCTGGACGGCCCTCGTCGCGGGGGCGGCGCCGAGCATCGTCTGCACCTGCTCGTAGCGCTTCTGGAGCTCGCTGAGCGTCACCTCGAGGGTGTCCAGACGGTGTGCGTCACGCTCCATGGTGGCGAGGCGATTCGTGAGGATCGGCACCCGGGCAGCCTGGATCGCGAAGAAGGCGAAGATCAGAGCGAGCGCGGTTCCGAGTACGAGCCCGGTCCGTGAGAGGATGAATCGCAGCAGTCGTACGCGACGGGGGCTCAGCACGATGGTCCGGTTCGCGAGTCCTCCCTCGCGCTGGACCTGGATGATCATCGACCCGGCGTGCGGCGTATAGATGTTTCCGTATCCCTGCTTCTGCTTCTTCGGGTCGGGCATGGAACCTCGTCAGAGCGCGTCGCGATGGGTGCCGAGCAAGAGATCGAGCACCCGCTCCAGGTCGTCCGCGGAGTAGAAGGGGATGCGAAGCTCGCCCTTCTCCTTGCCGGCGACCGCGACGTGCACGTCCGTCTGCAGTCGCTTCCGGAGCTGGTCTTCAATACGACGCACTTCTGGCGGCCGCGTATCAACACCGCTCCTTTCCGGACGCGGCGACTTTCCTCGTCCGCCCTCCTTCGCCAAGCGCTCGGCGTCCCGGACGGTGAGCCCTCGAGCGACAATCTCGTTCGCGGCGGCGGTGATCTCACGTTCGTTCGGCAGCCCGAGGAGCGCGCGAGCATGTCCGAGCGTGAGCTGTCCCTCCGCGACCATCCGGCGGACTGAGGCTGGTAACCCCAATATCCGCAATATGTTAGCTACGGTCGATCGCTCCTTCCCGACGATGTCGGCGACCTGCTGCTGGGTCATTCCGAACTCGTCGACCAGTCGCTGGTACCCCTCGGCTTCCTCGAGCGGATTGAGGTCGGCGCGCTGAAGGTTCTCGACGAGCGCCAAGGTGAGCGCGGTCCGATCGTCGATGTCCTTCACGACGGCGGGGATCTTCTCCCACCCCAGGGCCGTCGCGGCGCGGAGTCGGCGCTCGCCCGCGATCAGTTCGTATCGATCGGTGCCGATCGGCCGGACGGTGATCGGTTGCAGCAGACCGGTGGCCTTGATGCTCGCCTGGAGCTCGCTCAACTCCTCGGGCTTGAACTCGCGGCGCGGCTGATAGCGATTGGGACGGATCGCATTCAGGGGGAGCTCCCGGTAGGGGAGCTGTCCGCCGGGGGCGGCGCTCGGCGGCTGCGGAGCGGGAATCGTGGGCGCGGCATTGATCAGCGCCTCGAGACCTCGCCCCAGTCGGCGTTGCGGCTTCTCGCTGCTCATGCGCCCGCCCCCGGCGTATCGGCTGCGCTTCGATTCTGCGCGGCGACCGCGGTCTCACGGTTGTAGGCGGGGGTCCGCTGGCCATACCGCTCGATCAACTCTCGAGCGACGTTCATGTAGGCCTGCGCCCCGACGGACGAGACGTCGTAGAGAATGATCGGCTTGCCGAAGCTCGGCGCTTCGGCGAGTCGGATGTTCCGCGGGATTACCGTCTGAAAGACCTTGGGACCGAAGTAC
>JABFXM010000337.1 GCA_013361745.1 Gemmatimonadaceae bacterium
CGCGACCGGCGGCGGCACGGGCGCGGCCGCGGTGCGCGCCTTCGCCGCCGCCGACGCGGTGCTCATCATCGCCTGCCCGTGCGCCATGGGGCTCGCGGTTCCCACCGCCGTCATGGTCGCGACGGGGAAGGGCGCCGAGCTCGGTGTGCTCATCAAGGGCGGGGAAGCGCTCCAGCGCGCGGGCGACGTCACCGTCGTCGTGCTCGACAAGACGGGAACGATCACCGCCGGAAAGCCGGCCGTCACCGATGTGCTCCTCGCGCAGGATGCCGGCCTCTCCTCCCGCGACCTGCTCTCGCTCGTCGCATCCGTCGAACGGTCGAGCGAGCACCCGCTCGCCGAAGCCATCGTCGGGCATGCACGCGAGGAAGGCGCGCCGCTCGTGGACGCGGAGCGCTTCGCGTCGCTCACCGGTCGCGGCGCGAGCGGCCTCGTGAACGGCCGCGAGATCGTCATCGGCAACGAGCGCGCGATGACCGAAGCGGGCGTCGACGCCTCTCCTTTCGCCGCCGACGTCGCGCGCCTCGCGGCCGACGCGAAGACGGTCGTCTACGCCGCCGTCGATGGAAGACTCGCCGGCATCCTCGCGATCGCCGATCCCATAAAGCCCACGTCGCCCGCCGCGATCGCGCGCCTCCGCGAGTTGGGACTCCGCGTCGTCATGCTCACCGGCGACGATCGCCGCACCGCGGAGGCTGTGGCCCGTGCCGCGGGAGTGGATGCGGTGGTGGCGGGTGTGCTGCCGGAGGGCAAGGTCGCAGAGGTGAAGCGGCTGCAAGGGGAGGGAGCCGTCGTCGCGATGGTCGGCGACGGGATCAACGATGCACCCGCCCTCGCGCAGGCCGACGTCGGGATCGCGATCGGCACCGGCACCGACGTCGCCGTCGAGGCAGCGGACGTCGCGCTGATGCAGGGGGACCTCCGCGGCGCGGTGCGCGCGATCGAGCTCTCGCGCCGCACCATGCGCACGATGCGCCAGAACCTGTTCTGGGCGTTCGTCTACAACGTGATCGGGATCCCCGTCGCCGCGGGGGTGCTCTATCCCGCCTTCGGGCTTCTCCTCAGCCCGATCCTCGCGAGCGCGGCGATGGCGTTCAGCTCGGTGAGCGTGGTGTCGAACAGCCTGCGACTGCGGCGCTACCGCGTCGCCTGACGGAGAGACCAGCGATGACTTCCACGAAGACCACGGGCGCGAAGTCGCCTGCCGTGTCCGACGAGCAGAGCCCGATCGACGCCAGCTGCGGCTGTGCCGCGCACGACGCGGGCGGAAGAAAGGCCCTCGCGGTCGATCCCGAGGCGAAGTCGCGCAACACGAAGCGGCTCCGCCGGATCGAGGGGCAGGTGCGTGGGCTGCAGAAGATGGTCGAGGAGGACCGCTACTGCGCCGACATCATGATGCAGATCAGCTCAGTGCAGGAGGCGCTGCGTGCCGTCGGGCGCGAGCTGATGCGCAATCACCTTCGCCACTGCGCGACGACCGCCATCCGCAGCGACGACGCGCGCGCCGAGGAGATGTATGACGAGATCGTGGAGCTGATGTACCGTCACGGCCGCTGAGCGCTCACCCGCGGCCGCGGCGCCCACGACTGGGCGCTCAGTCGTGCGAGGGAAGGTCCGGGTTGATGATCCGCTTGCGTGCCGGCGCGACGGGCGCGGTCTCGAGCAGCCGCCGCAGCTCGTCGTCCTGCATGGTCATCCAGTCGGCGGGAAAGTCCACCAGTCGACGCTTCGCGCCCGTCGACAGCGATTCGAAGGCGAGCCAGCCGTTCTGCAGGTCCCCGAGATTGCGCGGTGAGCTGCTCGTCGCCTGGCCGGGTGTCACCGCCCAGACCCGCCAGTGCTCGCCGTTCGCGTCGTCGAACTCGCGGATCCGCTCGATGGTCGACGTTCCCGCCTCGCCGTCCGCGATCTGCGGACCGCCCCGACGCCGCGCGCGCGCCGCGCTGCGCAGCGCGATCATCTCCTCGGTCGTGCGTGCGGCCGCGAGCAGCGCGTCGTCGAGCTTGCGCAGCTCGCCCGTCGTCTCGGGGGTTTCGCCGTTGGCCGTCGCGCGACACGCTTCCTCGAGCTGACGGGCGAGCTCCTCCCGCACCTCTTCGAGCTTTTCGCTGGCGGATCGTGGTTCGCTGAAGGGAGTCTCGCTCATTCGTGCGGTCCGGGGATGGTCGACCCCAACCAAGCGCAACTGACGTGCCCCGGCTGCGTGAACGCCATGCCCTCCGCGTTCGCTTTCAGTTTACCGCCGGCTCAGCGGCAGGCGTCCAGGAAATAGGAGCTGTCCCGCTGCGACGGCCGTGCACCGACGGACCGATCGCTCGGCGGACTCGCGCGATCGGCGAGCTTCCCGTCGCAGAGCGCGACCAGCGCCTCGTCGCTCAGCTCGTGCCACTTCGTCGGGTAGACCCAGAGGCGGCGTACCACCTGTTCGCTCTGGCAGATGAGGCACCGATCGGCGCGCGCGCCGGGAACGCCCCGCGCATCGACTTCCGTGATCAGCCAGTGGTCGGTGCCGGAAAGAATGCGGCGCTTGAGAAGAGTGTCCATCGATGCTGCCTAACGGTGCTCATGGGCTTCCCTCGCGAGGGAAGGGCGCGTCCGGGCGGTGCATGGCGCGCGGTGACGGGCTCGAGGCCCGGTCATCGCCTATCACACTCCGTGCCGCCCATGAGCACGGGCGCGGACTCCCGTGCCTGCGAGAGGTCGAGACCGGCAGCGTCGCCGTGGGACGCGCCCACGGGCCCTCCACTGCACGCCCTCGTCCTCCTGAGGATCGTGCCCGAACGCTTGCACGCGCCTGGTGCGTCGGCAAAGTTCCAGTGGCGCCTCGCGCCGAAGAAGCGAACGTCCCCCGCATCTTGCCTCGAGGAGCGGTCCCATGGCGCAGACCATCCGCGTGCCCGACCCTGCGACTGCGCCCCGGCGCCCGCGGCTCACCACGCCGATTCCTCCGGAGCGGTTCCGTGCCCTCGCGGCGCTGGCCGCCGTCGCAGCGGGGCGCGGCGACATCGAGGTCACGACCCCCTTCACCGGCGCGACGTTAGGCGCCATCCCCCATGGTGCCCCGGCCGACATCCTCGCCGCCGTGGACCGCGCCCGCGATGCGCAGCGGCGATGGGCCGAGGCGCCGATCGCCGCCCGCGCGGCGGTGCTCGATCGGTTCCACGCCCGCCTGCTCGACCGGCGTGAAGAGATCGTCGATCTCATCCAGCTCGAGTCGGGGAAGGCGCGCCGCTACGCCTTCGAGGAGATCGTCGACACGTCGCTCGTCGCGAAGCACTACGCCGCACACGGCCCGCGCTATCTCCGACCGCGCCGGCGTCGCGGTGCCTTGCCTCTGCTCACGACGACCGTCGAGATCCGTCACCCGGTGGGCGTCGTCGGGGTGATCGCGCCGTGGAACTTTCCGCTCATCCTCTCGATCACCGACGCCTTGGCCGCCCTCCTCGCCGGCAACACGGTCGTCCTCCGTCCCGACGTGCAGAGCTCCTTCAGCGCGCTCTGGGCCGCGGAGCTGCTCTACGAGTGCGGCATTCCGCGCGACGTTCTCATCGTCGTCACCGGTGACGGTGCGGAGCTCGGCCCCTCGCTCGTCGGCACCGTGGACTTCGTCATGTTCACCGGCAGCACCAGAACCGGAAAGATCATCGCCCGTCAGGCCGCCGAGCGATTGGTGGGCTACTCGCTCGAGCTGGGCGGAAAGAACCCGATGATCGTGCTCCCCGACGCAGACCTCGACGCCGCCGTCGATGGCGCTGTCCGCGGCTGCTTCACCGGCGCCGGACAGGTCTGCGTGTCCATCGAGCGGCTCTACCTGCCGGGCGCGTCGTACGACCGCTTCGTGCGCGCGTTCGTCGAGCGGACGCGCAGCCTTCGCATCGGTGCCGCGCTCGACTTTTCGACCGACGTCGGCACGCTCACCACGCGACGCCAGCTCGACACGGTGCAGACGCACGTCGACGACGCCGTCGCGAAGGGCGCCCGCGTGCTCGTCGGCGGGAGGGCGCGTCCCGACCTCGGGCCCTTCTTCTACGAGCCCACCGTGCTCGAGGGAGTGAAGCCCGGGATGCTCGCCTTCGCCGAAGAGACCTTCGGCCCCGTCGTGTCGGTCTATCGGTATGACGACGTCGAGGACGCCATCGACGCCGCGAACGACACGCGCTACGGCCTGAACGCGAGCGTCTGGTCGCGCAGCAATCGCAACGCACTGCGCGTGGCCGGCCGCATCCGCGCCGGATCGGTGAACGTCAATGAAGCGTACGCTGCGACCTGGACCGCGACCGGCTCGCCGATCGGCGGCATGAAGGAATCAGGTGTCGGCCGGCGTCACGGCGAGGAGGGAGTGCTCAAGTACACCGAGGCGCAGACCATCGCGACGCAGCGCTTCATGCCGCTCGCGCCGCCGCCCTTCCTCCCCGAGCCGATGTACGTGAAGCTCATGTCCCGTGTCGTGCGGCTGCTCGGCCGCATCCCGGGACTGCGCTGACCGCCGGCGGCGCATGCGAACGATTCTCTTCACCGGATTCCCGGGGTTCCTCGGCAGCGAGCTGCTTCCGCGCGTGCTTCGCCGCGAGCGGGGATCGCGCGCGATCTGCGTCGTGCAGCGTCGCTACATGACGCTCGCGCGCGAGCGCCTGACGCGCATCGAGGCCGCCGACCCGACCATCGCCGGCCGCACCGACCTCCTCGAGGGCGACATCGTCCAGCCGAACCTCGGCATCCGCGACGCCGAGTCGCTGCGCGGGAGCCTCACGTCGATCTACCACCTCGCGGCCGTCTACGATCTCTCGGTGCCGCGCGACGTCGCGATGCGCGTGAACGTCGCGGGGACGGAGCGCGTGCTCCACCTCGCCGCGCAGTCGCCGCGGCTCGAGCGCCTGCACTACGTGAGCACCTGCTACGTCAGCGGTCGGCATCGCGGCGTCTTCCGCGAGACGGACCTCGACGTCGGGCAGACCTTCAACAACCACTACGAGGAGACGAAGTACCTCGCCGAAGTCGCCGTGCGTCGGGCGATGCGCGCGGGTCTGCCCGCCACGGTGTATCGGCCGTCGATCGTCGTCGGCGACAGCATTACCGGCGCGACGCAGAAGTACGACGGCCCCTACTTCGCCATGCAGTGGCTCCTGCGCCAGCCGCGGGTCGCGATGATGCCCGTCGTCGGCGATCCGGGGGTCACCGAGTTCAACGTCGTCCCGCGCGACTTCGTGATCGAAGCGATCGACTACCTCAGCGCGCATCCGCGGTCGCTCGGCGCGACCTTCGCTCTTGCGGATCCTCGTCCACTGACCGTGCGCGAGATTCTCGACACCCTGGCCGAATCGGTGGACCGGCGCGTCGTCCGCATCCCGCTTCCGCTCGGCGTCGCGAAGTGGACCATCGATCGCATCCCGGGCGTCTACGAGCTGATGCGGATTCCCTCGAGCGCGGTCGACTACTTCGTCCATCCGACGCGGTACGACACCGTCGACGCCAGCGGCGCGCTCGCCGGCAGCGGCATCGTCTGTCCCTCCTTCCGGAGCTACGCTCCCGTCCTCGTCCGATTCATGCGAGAGCAC
>JABFXM010000012.1 GCA_013361745.1 Gemmatimonadaceae bacterium
GGCGTCGTCGTCGTCGCGCAGGACGTGACGGCGGAGACGGAGATGCGCGCCGCGCAGCAGCAGCTCTTCGAGAGCGAGAAGTTCGCGTCGATCGGGCGTCTCGCCGCCGGCGTCGCGCACGAGGTGAACAATCCGCTGATGGGGATCAACGGCCTCGCGACGGTGCTGCTCGAGGACGAGGCGGTCGCCGGCGAGGGGCGCGAGATGATCGCGCTCATCCAGCGCGAGTCACGGCGCGCGGCGAAGGTCACGCGCGACCTGCTCAGCTTCGTCCGCGCCGACGACGACCGTCGCGCCGACGTGGACCTGGACGACGTCGCGCGCGAGGTGGCCGAGCTGCGCGCGGTGCCGCAGCGCGCCGCCGGCGTGACGATGGTGCTCGATCTCGCGGGCGATCTCCCGCCGACGCGCGCGAGCCGCGCGCAGCTCGTGCAGGTGCTGATCAACCTCGTCACGAACGCGGAGGACGCGGTCGAGGGACGCGAGCGCCGCGAGATCCGCATCGCGACCTGGCGCACGAAGCACTGCGTCGCCCTCCGCGTGGACGACAGCGGCGCCGGCATCCCCGAGGAAGTCCGCCCGCGGCTCGTCGAGCCTTTCTTCACGACGAAGTCGCCCGGCAAGGGGACGGGGCTCGGACTGTCGCTCAGCTTCGCGATCACCGAGCGCCACGGCGGAACGCTGCGCGCGAGCGACGCGCCGGGCGGCGGCGCGCGATTCGTGCTCGAACTCCCGCTCTCGCAGGGGTCAGGGGTCAGGGGTCAGGGGTCGGCAGCGATCGGCTGACCCCCGGCGCCTGACCCCTGACCCCTGCGTCAGTAGGCTACCCCGAACCTGCGCCCGACGTGCTCGCGCTTCTCCAACTCGTCGACGATCGCGACGGCGAAGTCCTCGAAGGAGATGCGGCTGCGACCGGAGACGTCGGCGAGGAACTGGTCGATCGTCTGGCGGAATTTCCCGGTGCGCTCGCCTGGCTCGATCTCCGCGGCGGGGCTGACGAGAGTCCAGTCCACTTCCTTTCCCTCCGAGCGGAAGACCTGGAGGCTGTCGTAGCCTTCCTGCGCCTCGGCCTTGTACGCCTCGGGGAACCCGGGCGCGTGCATGAGCAGCTTCCCCGGTGCGATCTCGAGCGAGCCCGCGCCGCCGACGGCGACTACGCGCTTCACCCTGCTCTGCTTCGCGCCGGCGATCAGCGCCCGCGACGCGGCGGCGAGCGAGGGCGCGGCGCGGCCGCGCGCGTTGGGGCGCGGCGAGATCGCGCTGACGATCGCGTCCGCCCCGCGAGCGACCTTCGCCACGCTGCCGGCGTCGGTCGCGTCCCCCTGCACCAGCTTCACGCGCGGGTCGGGTGAGGTGACCTTGTCCGGATCGCGGACGACACCGACGACGGTGTGACCGCGCGAGAGTGCTTCCTTCGCGATGCGCTGCCCGACGTTCCCGGTCGCGCCGAATAGGACGATCTTCATGAAGTGCCTCGAGAGTTCGGAGTGCATCTCGAACGCGCGAGGGGCGTGCCCGCGTTCCGAGGAGCGCGCTAGCGGCCGCCGGGTGCCTTCGCCGAGTCGGGAGCGGTGCCGGGGACGGTCGCCTCCGGCAGCAGCGGCTTCCCCGCGTCGAGCTTCGCCTTGATCTCGGCCGCCGCGCGGTCGAGGCGGATGAAGCGCTCGGCGGAGGTCGGATGTGAGGACGCGTAGCTGATGGAGCCCGGCGACTCCTGCGCCATGCGTCGCCAGAAGTTCGGCGACTCGGCGTACGGCCGGCCGGCGCGGGCGAGGATGTACATCCCGACGTAGTCGGCCTCGCGCTCGAAGTCCTGCGAGTAGCTTGCGGCGCCGACGTTCGCGCCGGAGTTGGCGAAGCCGCCGCCGGTGTTGACGCCCTGCGTCGCGGCGGCGACGTCGAGCGCAGCGCCGAGCAGCGCGCCGAGCGTCGCGTTCTTCTTCTTGCGATCCATGTGGCGCATCGCGTTGTGCGCGAGCTCGTGCGACACGACCACCGCGAGCTCGTCGTCCGAGGCGGCGAAGCGCGCCATCGCGGTCGTCACGAAGACGAGGCTTCCGTTCGCCCAAGCGTTGAGCGCCTCGTTCTTCACCGACACGGCGCCATACGCGCAGGTCGTGTCGGGCGTGATCGTGAGGTCGAGGGTCCGCGGCGTCGCGCCGGCGGAGTCGCGACGCGCGACGATAAGTGGGATGGGCGACGCGCCCACGGCGAGAGTTCCGTCCTTCCCGGGGCCGTGATTGGTCTGCCGCATGAAGCGCAGCGACGCGCCCTTCCCGCCGAGCCGCGCGCGACGAAGTCCACGGTGAGGGTGTCGTCGTAGCCGAGCGAGCGCGCGGCCTCCTGGGTGTTCCGGCCGAAGTCGGGGAGCGCGGTGACGATCGCGCCGCTCTGGATCGCGACCCACTTCCCGCAGATCGGAACCCCGGCGGTGAGCATCGGCCAGGCGACGTCGCTCAACCGCTGCTGCTCCTTGAGCGCCGAGGTGATGACGAGCTGCTGCTGCCTGAGCTGCTCCCCATGCAGCTCCGCCGGCGAGATGTTCCCCATCTGCGTCTGCGGCGGGCACGCCGTGAGGCAGGGGACGAGGACGCCGAGGACGACGAACGCTCGGCGCGCGCGGTGGGTGGCAGTCGTTCGCATGATTGATCCGGGGAACGGAGGGCTTCCGGAGGTGGAGACGTGTCCACGGCGACAGTACCGTCAGGCACCTCGAGCGGCTAGTCGGTGCGTTTCCCGACTCTTCGGCGCGACGGCTCCCATTGGCTGTGAATGGCAGGAGGCACGAAGGATTGCTCGAGACTCCTTCGTGCCTTCGTGCCTTCTGTTCAACTCAGCTAAAGTAGAGCCGCCCGATCAAGACCTTCGCACCTTCCTCACGGAAGCGGCGACGACACGACGGGTGTCGCCGCCTGTGAGCGAAGCTCGCTCGACGCGTACGTCGTGCGCTTGCTCCCCGCGCTCCAGACGAAGGGTCCGAGCTGGCGCGATCGGCTCAGCTCCACGACGACGGTGAGCTGCGCGGTGCCGCTCGAATCTGTCGCCGCGAGCGCGCTCCGCGCGACGACGCGTGAGGCGCTGTCGAGATTCGTCAGCGCGCGCGGCCCGAAGCGCACGATGTCGCGCCCGATCGGCACGTGCACGAACAACGTGTCCGGCGCCGGCAGCGACACCTTGATCCCCTTGTTCGTGAAGGTGCGCGTGAGCTGCCGCTCGACGTCGACGAGCCGCTTGTCGGAAGCAGCCCCCGGCCCGCGCGCGCATGCGCACAGCGCGAAGAGCACGATCGCCGCGCATCGGATCCCACCGCTCATCATCCCGCCCCGGAATAGAGAGTCTTCAACTCGTCCATCATCCCCCCTTCGTCACCCGTCAGCGTGTTTCCGTTTCCCGCCCCCCGCCCCCGGCCCCGCGGTATCCCGCTCCCCGCCCCGCTCTTTCCAATGGCACCCGCCCCGTCCTTTCAAAGCACCGAGCCCCACCCCGAAAACACGATCTCCCCGATAGATTGAAAGAACCCACCCGCGCGCGGTAGGGCGCGGCGAGCACCTCCGTCACCACGGACTCACCATGGCCTCGAAGAACTCCTTCGGCGCGCGCGCGACGTTGAACGTCGACGGGACGCCGTACGTCATCTACCGGCTCGACGCGCTGAAGCAGAAGGCGCCCGGCGCCGAGCGGCTCCCCTTCTCCCTCAAGATCCTCCTCGAGAATCTCCTCCGGAACGAGGACGACGCCTTCGTGAAGGGGCCGGACATCGAGGCGATGGCGAAGTGGGACGTGAAGGGGAAGGTCGAGAAGGAGATCGCCTTCCGCACGAGCCGCGTCCTGCTGCAGGACTTCACCGGCGTCCCCGCGGTCGTCGATCTCGCCGCGATGCGTGACGCGCTCGCCGCGCTCGGCGGCGACCCGAAGCGCATCAACCCCCTGCAGCCGGTCGATCTCGTCATCGACCATTCGGTGCAGGTGGACGAGTACGGCACCGACGCGGCGCTGCTGCTCAACACGAAGTTCGAGTTCGAGCGGAACAAGGAGCGCTACGTCTTCCTGCGCTGGGGCCAGTCCGCGTTCGACAACTTCCGCGTCGTCCCGCCGGGGACCGGCATCTGCCATCAGGTGAACCTCGAGTACCTCGGCCAAGTCGTGTTCACGGGGACGGAGGACGGAGCGAAGGTCGCGTACTGCGACTCGCTCGTCGGCACCGACTCGCACACGACGATGATCAACGGGCTCGGCGTCCTCGGCTGGGGCGTCGGCGGGATCGAGGCCGAGGCGGCGATGCTCGGCCAGCCCGTGTCGATGCTGATCCCCGAGGTGATCGGGTTCAAGCTCTATGGAAAGCTGCCGCCGGGCGCGACGGCGACGGATCTCGTGCTGACGTGCACCGAGATGCTGCGGAAGAAGAAGGTCGTCGGAAAGTTCGTCGAGTACTACGGGAGCGGTCTATCGTCGCTCTCGCTCGCCGACCGGGCGACGATCGCGAACATGTCCCCCGAGTACGGGGCGACGATGGGCTTCTTCCCCGTGGACGAGGAGACGCTGAAGTACCTGCGCCTGAGCGGACGGAGCGAGCATCAGGTGAAGCTCGTCGAGGCATACACGAAGGCGCAGGGGCTGTTCAGGACCGACGCCACGCCCGATCCGATCTTCACCGACACCCTCGAGCTCGACCTCGCGACCGTGGAGCCGAGCATGGCGGGCCCGAAGCGGCCGCAGGATCGCGTGCCGCTGAAGATGAGCAGGCAGATGTTCGAGAGCGCGTTAGGCAGCGAGCTCGAGAAGGTGGGGACGGTGAGCGGGAAGGCGCAGGCGTACCAGGCGACCGCGGTGAGCGGCCAGCATCCCGCGGCGGCGCTGCTCGACCCGAAGGCGGAGGACGTGACACACCGACACGGCGGCGTCCACGTCGAGCTGAACGGGGAGAGCTTCACCCTGCGTCACGGGAGCGTGGTGATCGCGGCGATCACGAGCTGCACGAACACCAGCAACCCGAGCGTGATGCTCGCGGCGGGCCTGCTCGCGAAGAAGGCGGTGGCGAAGGGGCTGAAGAAGAAGCCGTGGGTGAAGACCAGCTGTGCGCCGGGCTCGAAGGTCGTGACCGACTACTACGACAAGGCCGGGGTGCGGAAGGATCTCGACGCGTTAGGGTTCAACATCGTCGGCTACGGCTGCACGACGTGCATCGGGAACAGCGGACCGCTGCCGGAGCCGATCGCGAACGCGGTGGAGGAGAACCGGCTGTTCGTGGCGGCGGTGCTGAGCGGGAACCGCAACTTCGAGGGCCGCGTCAACCCGCTGACGCGCTTCAACTATCTCGCGAGCCCGCCGCTGGTGGTGGCGTACGCGCTCGCCGGGCGGATGGACATCGACTTCAACACCGAGCCGTTAGGCGTGGGCACGGACGGTCCCGTCTTCCTGCGCGACATCTGGCCGAGTCCGAAGGAGGTGGAGGACACCGTGCTGAGCGCGGTGAAGTCGGAGATGTTCAGGAAGCAGTACGCGAACGTGTTCGAGGGCGATCCCGAGTGGCGCGAGCTGAACGTGCCGGAGGG
>JABFXM010000557.1 GCA_013361745.1 Gemmatimonadaceae bacterium
GTTCGCGTTCGGCGTCGCCCTGCCTAACGCCCACGGCTCGAGCGCGCCGCCGGCGCCGGGGACGTGGATCACGGCGCCGTTGCGCACCGTGACATGGGTCCCCGTGAGCGCATCGCCGCTCCCGGCGAGCCGCGGAAGGGGCGCGAGCCCCAGCCGAAGCGTCCCGCCGAGAGGGCGGCGACGGTCCGGCGCCCACAGGTAGACGCGGCCGCGCGGCGCGGCCGCCGTGCGATGATCAGCCGGCGAAGACACGGAAGCTGCCGCTGTGCCGCGCGCCGGTGAGCTGCGCGTTCAGCGCGCCGTCCTCGAGGGCGGAGGCGGAGATGCACTGCACTCCCGTCGCGGCCAGCACCTCGCGCCGCGCGAGATCGCTGCGCGACACGACGCCGGAGACGGCGAGCGGCGCGATGCGGTGGCTCCGCAGGAGGGCCATCGCCCCGGCAGCGCCGAGCGCGTCGCCAGCCGCGACCAGCCAGGCGTCGACCATCGACCGGAAGCGCGCGCTGGCGAGGAGCGCCGCCGTCTCGCCCTGGACGATGCCGTCGGCGATCTCGACGATCAGCCACTCCGTGCCCTGGGCCGCGGCGTACGCGACGAGCCGCTGGAAGGCGCCGAGCAGATCCTCCAGCGCACAGAGATACGTCGACGGCCAGCCGCCGTCGATGAAGTCGAGCGCGACGTGGGCGCCGGCGTCGAGCATGGTGTACGTGTCACGCCCCGCGGCCGATCCGGTGAGCTTGAGCGCGCCGACCGCGATCCCCGCCCGGCGCATCCCCGCGATGACGCTGCGCGCGGTGTGCGTCTTCCCCGCATCCATCGACGTGCCGACGACGACGGCGATCCGCGGGAGCGGCGGCGCGGCGTCGCGCGGCCCCGCCGAGATCGCGAAGTCGCGCAGACGCAGCTGGTTCCCCGCCGCGTCGCCGAGCGCTCCGAGGAGACGGAGCTTGCTCGGCTCCGCGACTCCGTCGTGCCGGCTCGCGACCAGACCGCAGAGCCCTCCCATCGAGAGCAGATCGCAGCGGTCACCCGTGACGCGCGCGTAGCCCTCGAACTGGAGGGTCGCGTACCGGTTGCCGAAGACGACGGCGATGACGTCGCCCTCGTGGAGCGAGGCGCGACGGCCGCCGGCCAGCTCGAGGTTCGTGTTCTTCCCGATCTTCTCGACGCGCGCCACGGCGAGGTCGCCGACGCGCGGCTCCTCGGGAACGGGCAGGAGCGTCTTCATGCTCGCCTCGGGAACGCGTCGCAGCGCGTAGGGAATGCGCAGCGTGCGCGAGATCTCGGGCGGCATTGCGTTAGGCATGGGTCAGGACTGGTGGAGAAGGATGCGATGACGGCGCGCGGCGGCGGACGTTCCCCGCTCGGGGATCAGCGGCGATACGTCCAGTTGAGGAAGATCCGCCGGCGCGTGTAGTCCGTGACCTCGCCGGTCGCGCTGGGACGCAGGCTGCGCGAGACGCGCTGCACCTGCGCGCTGCCTCCGAGCTCCATGCGGAGATGCTCGCCCGCCCGGAAGCCGAGGGCGAGCCCGCCCTCGTCGCGGTGATCGCGGCGCGTGTTGTTGTAGACGTCGTACGGCTGCGACGACCCATAGGTCCGCCACCGATGCTCGAGCGAGACGCGGGCGTCGACGGTCCGGCTCAGGCTGCGACGGATCGCCAGCCCGGCGTTCTGCTCCGCGCGCGAGAAGTCCACCATCTGCACCGAGCGGACGTGTGAGTCGCCGACGTTGCCGTTGCCATTCAAGTCGACGCCGAAGTCCGACTCGTTGAGCACGAGCACGGCCGTCCCCGGCGTCGCCCTGAAGGCGCCGTAGGAGTACGACAGCCCGAGGCGCGTGCGATCGGTCTCCACATCGAGCCCGAGCGTCGTTTCCGGACCGTGATAGTCGCGCGTCTGGAAGGGCGCCTCGTACTGGCGCGACACGTAGGCAGCGTCGAGGTCGAGCGACGCGGTGAGCGGGCGGCTGCCCGTGCCGTCGACGAGGCGGCGCCGGTAGCCCGCGGCCACCTCGCTCTCGCGGTACGTTCCCGCCGCGTAGACACGCTCGCTCGACTGGATCCGGCCGTCGAGGTTCAGGTCGATCGCGTCGGCCATGTAGTCGCGGTAGAAGTAGCGCGGCGTCAACTGGCCACGGAGACGCAGCTGGCTCCCCTGTCCCAGCGACTGCGCCGCGTTCAGGCGCAGCGAGACGTTTCTCCGCTCGGCGTCGAGCTGATAGTGCTCGTAGCGTGCGCCGGCGGTGAGCGCGAGATCGTGGCCGCGCAGGCCGCGGTGCTTCACCTCCCCGCTCGCACGAAGGGTCGTGATGTAGTCGCTCGAGCTGGGCATGTTGTGGTACCGGCTCGTCGCCGTGCCGGCCGCCGACAGCGAATCGAGCGCGGCCTTCCTCGCGTCGGGCAGGAGGAACACGTTATCATCGGCGGTCTCGCCGATCCCGAATTCCCCCGATGCGCGCCATCCCTTCGCGTGCGGCGTGGCTTCGGCGCGCGGGGCGCCGGATTTCGGAGCGGTGCTCTGGGCGGCGAGCGAGAGCGTCGGCACGCCGAGGAGAAGGGCGATGCCGATGCGGCTCGCGGCGAGAGAATAGCGCTGCATATGGGGGGTCGCCGTTGCGGCGGAGGAAGGCTTTGCGTTGCGCCCGTCATCGGGCGTTGCGGCGCGAGCGGACTCGTGCGCGGCGCGCTCTCAAGACGCGGCGACCGACGCTGCAGTAACCGTCGCTGACGGAATCGTAAGGCACATGTGTCGGAGATCACCACATCGCTCGGACGCATGTCATCTTCTCTCACCACTCCCGGCCCCTTCTTCATGCGCTACGCCGCGATGCTGCGCGGGATCATGCCGACGAACGCGCAGATGCCGGCGCTGAGAGCGGCCTTCGAGGCGGCGGGCTTCGGCGAGGTGAAGACGGTGCTCGGCAGTGGGAACGTCGTGTTCACGGCGCCGCGCGCGACGGAAGCATCGCTGGAGCGAAAGGCGGAAGCGGCGATGACGCGGGAGCTTGGCAGAAGCTTCTTCACGATCGTTCGTCCGATCGATGCGCTGCGCGAGCTGCTGGCGTCGGATCCCTTCGCCGGCTTCGACGTCGCACTGGAGGCGAAGCGCGTCGTGACCTTTCTGCGTGACGCGCCCTCCGCGCGCGTCGCCCTGCCAGTGGAGCTGGAGGGGGCGACGATCCACGCGGTCGTCGGGCGCGAGGTGTTCACCTCGTACGTGCGCGGCCCGACGACGCCGGTGTTCATGACGCTCATCGAGCGAACGTTCGGCAAGGACGTGACGACGCGCACCTGGGAGACGGTCGCGAAGATCGTGCGATGAGGCGGGCCGCTGTCGCGAGCGCCCACCGCGGGCCGAGGTCGCCGTGTGCGTGCGCCGAGGGTGCGACGACCGCGAACGCGGCGGCCGCTCGCGCGGCCGCCACGTTGTTCATTTCTTTTCGCCCGACAGTCTGATCCAGATCACGTCCACCGTATCACGACCGGTCACGAGCTGCCGCCACGAAAGTAACCCACCCGGCGACATCGACGGCGGGACGAGATCCGGAAACTTCCGCTCCGCCGACGCCCACTCGAGCACCTCCCTTCCCTCCCGGGTGCGTGTCAGACCTTCGTGGCCGGTCGCCGACGCGAGCACCGAATCGCGGGCGTCCGCCACGAACCAGAGGAGCGGGCGCATGCCCATCCCCTTCCGCAGGGCCGCGGGATAGCGCGACTCGACCGCGCGCCTGAGCGTGGAGTCGGCGATGGTGTCCCCCGGCTGCGGAAATTGGATTTCCTCCAGGAGACGGGCGAGCGAGTCTGCCGTCGGATTCGACCCCGCCTTTGACATCGACGTGAGCAGCTCGTTCAGCTCGCGGAACGTCGCCGCCGACGGCGTCGGTGCTGGTGCTGCGGGCCGGGGCGCCCGACACGCGAGCACGACACAGAGGCCGCTCGCGATGAACGTGAGGGCGAGGCGGACCCGCGTCGGGCGCTGGAGACGAGTGGTCATGAGGTCGATCCTCCGAGCGAGGTGGCTGGCGGGCTCCGCAAGCGCCAGGACAGGCGCCGCGCTGGCCAGCGAGCGTTCGCTCACCTCGAGGATGAGCGAGCCATACGCGTGCACTTCCGGCCGCACCCGCAGGACGCGCTGGTCGCAGTCGGCCTCGATGGCAAGACGCAGTCGATGCCACGCATACCAGAGCGCGAGATTCCAAGGCATCGCCGCCAGGACGAGCGCGCCGGCGAGGAGCAGCAGGGGATCACGGACGAGCGCGTGCTGTCGTTCGTGCTCGACGGCGAGGGTGCGCTGCTCGTGCGGGAGCTCGAGCACCCACGCGGGCAGCACGATCTCGGGCGCGAAGATCCCGAGCAGCGCCGGTCCGACCGAATGCGAGACGAGCACCGGCACGCCTTCGACGATTGTCGGGACCCACTCCTTTGCGCGGCGCCGCACCGTGCGGGCCGATGCGGCGAGCACGAGGAGCCAGGCCATGCTGCCGGCGATCCAGAGCACGCGAAGCGGGCGATCGAGGCTCGTCGGCGCCAGTGACGCTGGAACACTGACTGTCGCCGGAATCGATCGCAGGAGCGGTGCGCGTCGACCGGCGAGCTCCGCTCCGTCGGCGATGCTCTCGAAGGTGTCCTCCTGGCCCGAGGCGCCCGTCAGCTCGCCATCCGTCGATCGGCCGGGGCTTGTCGCGAGCGGCGCGAGACAGGCGAGGATCATCGCGGCCAGCCAGAGCCAACGCACCGGACGCGTCGTCTCGCGAACCGTGCGCTCCGCAATGTGCGCGGCGAGAACGGTGAGCGCGGCGACGACGGCCGCGTAGATCATCCATGCGGCGATCACGGCTCTTCCTCCGCGTGCGGTCGACGCGCCTTGGTGCTCTTCAGTCTATCGTCGAGCAGCTTGCGGAGGCGTTCGAGCTCCGCTGCGTCCACGCGTCGGTCGCGCACGAGATGCGTGAGCAGGAGCTCCGCCGAGCCGCCGAAGACGGTGTCGAGCATGCGCGCCACGGCGCGCTGTCCCGCGCGGGCGCGGTCGACCAGGGGGCGATAGCGATGTGCCTTTCCCTCGACCGTGTGCCCGACGTGTCCCTTCTCCTCGAGTGTGCGGAGGACGGACAGCACCGTGTTGTAGGCGAGGTCGCCGTGGTGCGCGGCGTGCTGCTCACGGAGCTCGGCCGCGGTGGACGGGCCATGCTGCCAGAGCACGGTCATGACGTCGAGCTCGCGATCGGAAAACGACAGCCGCATGTCTTATCTCCTAGAGTTCTAGTTGACGATACGGCGGCGCGGCCGCGCTGTCAACTAGGGATTTAGGAGATCAAGCACCGGCCACCGCGAACACCGCACGTATCACTGCCGCAGGCGTTTCGGAACCTCTCTTGCGAAGCGAGAGGCTCCGATGCCTACCCTCTTCGACCCGATCACGATCGGCGACATGCGCTGCGCGAACCGCATCGCGATGGCGCCGCTGACGAGAAACCGCTCGCCGAACGCGGTGCCGACCGAGCTCTCGGTCATCTACTACAC